>JADFXY010000248.1:0-6910 GCA_015233355.1 Deltaproteobacteria bacterium
GGATTAAATGGATGCCTAACCACCACCAAAATAATGCATTGCCGATGGTTTTATATGTGGTTATATTTTATTTTATAAGGGCCTTGTCCCATACCCAGGGCGCTGCCCTGGGCTAACCTAGAGCGCCCTTTCAGGGCTTCATCGGAATTGGCCATTTATTAAATTCAGATCTGATAGCCCTGCCCCTTAAGTCAATGACGTTGACCCGCAACCCGAAGCAACCCGCTGGGGCTAGGCTTTGTTGAATTGTTCCCGGATGGCTTTTTTGTTGATTTTGCCGACGCTGGTCTTAGCAATGGAATCCACAATCTGATAGCGGTCCGGGACGCCGTACTTCGGCAATTTGCCATCTTCGGAGCATTTTTTCATGAATTGTTTCAGTTCTTCAACCGAGACCTTGTCTTTGTAATCGGACTTCAACACCACCAGCATGAGCGGCCGTTCGCCCCATTTTTCATCCGGGATGCCGATCGCCGTAGACTCCAACACGGCATGATGTTGACTCATCAGATTCTCCAGGTCCAGGGACGAGACCCACTCCCCGCCGCTTTTGATGACGTCTTTGATCCGGTCGGTTATTTGGAGATAGCCCTGGTCATCGATGTAGCCCACGTCTGCGGTGTGTAACCAACCATTTGTCCAGAGGTCTTTTGACTTATCCGGTTCTTTGAAATAACTTTGAGTCAACCACGGGGTCCTGGCCACCACCTCGCCCACGGACGTCCCGTCATGGGGCAAGACTTTGTCATCCATGTCCACCACCTGGACATCCACCAGCGGGATGGGCAACCCTGTTTTAATTACTATATCCAGAAGCTTGTCATCTTCCCAAGTCAACATTTCTTCCTTCGGCAGGGCCAGGGTCAGGATGGGGCAGGTTTCCGACATTCCGTATCCGGCATAGACGGTAATTCCGGCATCCCGCGTGGCTTTGGCCAGGCCCTTGGGCAACCTCGAGCCGCCAATGATCACCTTCCATTTGGACAGGTCAATCTTCTTGATTACCGGACTGGTCACCAGCATCTGTAAAATCGTCGGAACGCAATGGGAAAAAGTCACCTTTTCCGTGAGGATAAGTTTCAGCAGCATCTCCGGCTCATATTTTCCCGGATAAACCTGCTTGGCTCCCAATAAAGTAGCCACGTAAGGCACACCCCAGGCGTGAACATGAAACATGGGGGTAATGGGCATATACACATCGTCTGAATGAAATCGGCCGATGGTATGGAACGCACTGACGGCGATGGTCATAGACAACGTATGGAGGACCAGTTGCCGATGGGTGAAGTGAACGCCCTTGGGTAAGCCGGTCGTCCCGGTGGTATAAAACGTGGTGGCTTTTGTATTCTCATCAAAATCCGGGAAATCGTAGGCCGGTGCGGCTGCGGTCAGCATCCCCTCATATTCGGCGTCGAACTGGAGTTTTGTCTCGGGGGGGTTTCCATCTTCAGCCAGTACGACGATCTTCTTCACTTTGTCCAGCTTGCTTCGGATACTTTCTAGAATAGGCAGGAAGTCGGAATTGATTAGAATGACTTTGGCCTCGGCATGATCGATGGTATATAATATTTGATCGGACGATAACCTCCAGTTAACCATTTGGAGCACCGCGCCCATCATCGGGATGGCAAAAAAACATTCCAGATAACGATGGCTGTCATAGTCGAATACGGCCACGGTGTCGCCGGGTTTAACCCCAAGGTTGGCCAGGCTGCTGCCCAACCTGTTGATCCGCTCATGCAGGTCCCGGTAGGTCATCCTGAACTTATCCCGGTAAACGATTTCCCGGTCCGGCGAGTAAATCATCGGGGTACTGAGCAGTTTCTTGATAATCAGAGGATATTGATAGTATTCTCCGGGTTGGTAAGTTTTTTCAACCATGTTGGCTCCTCCAAGAATAGCGATCAAAACCTGTGGTCGAAAGATCGCGGGTTAAAGTGTGGTCAATCTGCCGCGGCCTACCGGCGCCTCAGCAGTAACCGTTGGCTTTTTCCAAAACATCTGTTCCTGGTAATCAAAACGACGATCACCGTACCCAGGGCGGCCGACGCGACCAGCATGAGCATGACCATAATCTGGTATCGAATGGCCAGGACCGGGTCCGCCCCGGATAGAATCTGGCCGGTCATCATGCCTGGGATAAACACAATACCCACGCCCATCATGGAGTTGATGGACGGAATCATCCCCGCCTTCACCGCCCCGCGCACGATCTCCCAACTGGCTTCCCGGAAATCCGCGCCGTGAGCCAGGTGCATCTCGACCATATCCATTTTGGTGCGCAAATCGGAAAACAGGCGCTCAATGGACACGGCCAGGGCGTTCATGGAGTTGCCGATGATCATCCCGGCAATGGGGATGAAGTACTGAGGCTGCCACCAGGGCTTGGCCCCGACGATTAGGCCGGTGACCGTCACCGAGACCACGAAATAGCTGATGAACATGGCCGCAAACATGGGCAGGGCAAAGGGCACGGTCTTTTCCTTAACCCGGCCCTTGATCGTGTACACGGCGCAGATGATCATGATCAAAAAGACGCTCAGGGTGACCCAGCTTAGTGACAACCGAAAGATCACCTTAAGCGCATAGCCCATCAAAAACAACTGGGCGAAGGTCCTGATCGTGCCTATGGTCAGGTCCCGATTCAGACCCAGCCGGTAGATCAACGAAAAGACCTGAGCCAGCAGCACAAACACGAGGGTCAAGGCTAACTGCCAGGGTCCGATTTCTATAGTTGCCGTATTCATCTAGGTCTGATCTTCCTCGGCCCATTCAAGGTTTGAATTGATCCATTGGCCGGTTTACGAACCGCTACGTCCTGACTAACGCTGTCAGCCGAGCTGAATCGAGTCACGGACCAGGTCTGACTTGATCCGCTGCCCGGTTTATGGACCACCGCACCTTTATTGCCATTTTCAAAATTGAACTCATCTGAATCCTGGTTTTGTGGATCTATGGCTTTACCCAGAAAATGAGTCGGTGTCGCGGCTGGATCATAAAAGACTTCGCAAGTCTTGGCGTCATTGCTCTGCATCAGGATGGCCCCGCCGCCGCTGTAGCGTTGAAAATAGAATTTTTGGGTCGTATCCGGATCACCCTGCCAGATACCATCGGTGGCCGTGTTGACTTCTGCGACCGACATTAAGGTCAAGGTATCGGTTTTTTTCTGTCCGGTGCTTATCTCGGTCAAGGTATAATTAGCCTGGGTGGCGGACGTGAAGATGAGTTGCAGATGATAACTCTTGCCGCTGGTGGGGATATCATCTCCCTCAAAATCATTATTGTCCAGTTTGCCGGCATAGCAGGCGATAATATTGCGGCCGTCCGACGAGACCACCCCCATGGCCCCGCTGCCGCTGTAGGTTTGAAAATAAATTCTCTTGCTGTCAGTGCCCCGCCAGATGCCGCGGGTGGGGACGGGGGTTGATCCGGCCGGCACTGTCACCGCGTGGATAAGCACCGGGCCGAGGCCACCTTCATAGGACGAAGTATCATTCCAGTTAGTGTTGCTATTGCCGATAAAGCTGACCCCGGCCCGGCCGGGGCCACGGTTCAGATCGGTATAAAAACCTTTGCCGGAGCCATCGGGGGTGGAGGTCTTGACCTGGACGACAAAGGTGCTGCCGGAAGAAATGTTGATGGGGTTGGTTAATTCAATGGAATAAAATCCGGAGTGGGTAATCTTCCCGGTCTGAGTGACGCCTATCTGGCCGGAAGGAGCGGCTGAAGTTCCATTCCAGGTATTAAAGACACTAAGTTCATAACTCGAATTGGGCTTACTGGTCATGAATTCGACACGTTTTATGGTTTCATTTCTGGCCGCGGTAAAAATCACGGCGCCATAATTAGTATTTTCCCAGCCGATGCTTTGGCCGCGGCAGCCGAGATCGTAATGATAAATGCTTTCTCCACTGTAGGGCGTACGATAGTTGGAGTAACAGGTGGCCCGGATGCCCATTAAGCGCTGCCCGTAGCCAATCCAAAAGTATCCGCCGCTGCCCCAATCGGGGCCATATGAGTTCTTGACATACCAGGCTCCGGTTCCGCATCCATCGGTGACCTTATTGTCATCCCAACCCACGATGGTCACCACGTGGGTAGTCTCCATGGCGTCTCCACATGCGGCCGGACCTCCGCTATAACTAAACCCGGTGGAGTTCATGGAGGTGCTTACCGGAGTATGAAATGTAGTTATGGCATACTTGATATCGTTGGTGGCCGCCTGATTGTCGGTGCTGATGATCCGCCATTCTGAGGGAAATATCAGCGCCGGACAAGAATTATTACAATTGGTGTTGTCGTTGGGGTTAAAGGGGTCGCATGATTCGGCCACTACTCCACGGAGGCTTAACAACCCGGTGGCTCTCCATAGGTTGCCCCAGGTGTAACATTTATCCCCACCCTCATTGTCCTGGTAACAATTCTTAATGCTTTGTTCCGAGTAATTTGGATTGGCTTTCCCGCCGCTGTCATAGTTTACTTTGGCCTCTAAACAGGCAATGGTGGAAAAAGCCCAGCACACCTCACACGGCTTCTGATTTTTGGGCGGAGTGACATAGGGCAGGGTATAGGCTGCGTCATATGTTCGAGGGGCCGGCCGTCCTTCCAATTCATAGTTATATCCTCCCTTGGGCACGGAATCGGATAAGTCCCAGGGCAAGGGTTCATCTCCCGATCTCTGACCTGTGATCGGGTTAACAGCATTAGAGGCGGGCCGGTGAACGAGTTTGGGGATTTTTAATTCTTCGGCCAGGCCGACCCCGGAAAAACAGGTGAAAAATATGACGATCAAGATCGAAAAACATGAATTAATCTGCCCGGCTAACGGGTGAAGAGGAAATGCATAATTTCGGCGAGTCAAAAAACAATGTTTAAGAAATAAGTGCATCTTTTCCTCCGGTAGCGATGTTTCTCTTGACGGCCCTTGAGCAGGAATGACGACGCCCCTTTGCCGTTTCCAGGCGCCGGGGAACACCGTCATTCCGGACGAAGGTAAGGGATCATGATCGTTAGTTGAACATGGCCGGTTTGGTCATGTACTGAAGATGAAACTTATGGGCTAGGGACGGCCAGGGTTGCGGCAGTGCCCGCGGCGGCCTTGACCATGGCCGTGCAGTACGTCATATCCATGTTCGCCAATTTATCATCGGTTGAATGGTAGTAGGGATTCCAAGGTTGTTGTGGTGGTGGCCCACCGGCAGAGTCATCCTCAATTATCCAAATCGCGGCGTAACCTTTATCCCAGAAGGAAGATTGATCGCTGAACCGATCATTGTCCGGCACGTGAACCGGCGTGATAGTCCCGGTCAGCCCATAGTCTTTGACCACATTAAGATATACTTGGGCGAGATTCAGGTCGTTATTGTACAACGTATTTTTGCTGTTCCGGGTTTTGACGTTCTGCTTGGATGGGGCGGTTTTGGCAAAGTTATAAGAGATCATGTCCAAATTTATCACCGCCGTGATATTCTGATTGGCCGCTTTGGCCTTATTGGCATAATCTTTACTGCCGAAAATGCCATCTTCCTCACCGGTCGAAAAAACGAACCGGATGGTCCGCTGGAAGCTGTAACTACTCATAGCCTTGGCCCCGGCCAGCAAGGCCGCACAGCCGCTGGCGTCGTCGTCCGCCCCAGGCGCCCGGCCCTTGGAGGGTAAGCTATCCAGGTGGGCAACGAGGATGATGATTTCGCCGGGTTTTGTTTTCCCGGTTATTTCCCCAATCACATTACGGTCCTTTAATACCGCCCCATTTTCATCGGTAGCAGTCCAGTCATCGAAAGAAGCGGTCAGGTTCATGGCCTTAAGCTGGTCCAGGACGTATTGGGAGGCGAGTTTCAAGTTGGTGGATTCGGTTTGGCGGCCGTCTATAGTGGTCACAGCCCCGTTGACGGTGACTGTGGATTCGCCGCTTAAGTTGGAGATAAAGGTCTTGACGTCGGCTTCGGTTATCTTCCCGATCAGTTGATCCACCGTGGGATTCTTGTCGGATCTAACGTCCTTTACTGCATCTTCAGTTCCAGTTGAAAAAAGGACCATGGGGGTCTGGTTCAATATGTCCATTTCGAAACCAAGATCACCCAGGGTATCGGCCAGGCCGGAGTTATACCGGACCATGATATTGCGGCCGTCATCGTACAGAACCTTGGTTATCTTCGCCGCCTGTTGGCGCGCCCCCGGTGTGTCCTCCTGACCCAGCATGTAGTTGGTCCCAGGGGTAAATTGGTCTATCACTTTAAATGTGACTCCGGTAAGTTCCAACAGAGCTTGGGGGGCAACGACGAGAGCGTAGTAGGTCCCGGCGCCGTCTTCCAGGTCGGCGTATACCGGCAGGTTCAAGTCCTGAAGATACCCCGGCACTTCCACCCTGGCCAGCACCTGTGAACCGGGGCCATTGGGTGAGGCGGCAGACAATTTAAACCAGATCTGACCATCGGAAGTGGGCTGGTATTTAAAAATCGCCCAATAGGAAACGGCATTATACACAATGTCCGGCACATATAAGACCATGTTTTTAGAATCAAACGAACCGGGTGGGCAAGAGTAAGGAGTCGTGTTTTGGGTATAACTAACTAATTTGATCAGAATTTGTCCACCGGCGTCGGCGCTGAGACCAAAGCTGACCGAATAGGGCAGACCACTGACCAAGACATAGGGAATTTGCAGTTTCTGATCGGAGGACAATGTGGCGGAACAGGGAGTGGTGGCAGTCCTGTTGGTTGGCTGGTTTTGACGGTCTATCACGGCTGGAGCTTGAGTAACCGCGGTGAAGGAGATGGCAAAAAGGATTAGAACCAACAACGGGATAGAATAATTCATGATCTTTTTCTTGGACATAATCTACTCCTTTCAAATAGTTAGCTCGGCATGATTGGCTGGTGATCTTCCCCTTCCGGATCAATTGGACTTT
>JADFXY010000249.1:0-6898 GCA_015233355.1 Deltaproteobacteria bacterium
GCCGGGGATGGTGCTGCCTCCGAGGCGTATCCGACCGGAGATGCGGCCGCCATAGGCTTCCATGGCTTCCAGGGCCTGGGTCCGGATGGACAGGATCTTCTTGGCGTAGCCATATAGGAGTTCCCCGGCTCGGGTGGGAACCACTTCCCGCTGCAACCGGTCGAAGAGCTTTTGGTTCAGCGACCCTTCTAAGGACATAATGTGTCCGCTCACGGTAGGTTGAGACAGTCGAATTTCCTCGGCGGCTTTGGAGAAGCTGCCCAGTTCATAGACCTTGCAGAATAATTCTAAGCGGTGAATATCCAAGCCCGTGGCCTTAGGTTAATTGGTTATTGATTAAAATAAGATAACGTAGATGACGACATCAATGTTTTTGGAGTGTCGGATGTCGTCATTTCGAGCGGAACGAGAAAGATTACACGTGCCCGTCTTGAGTCTTCTATAAAAGAGACAATAATGCCCGTTCATAGTATTGTATACCACATAAGTCAGGATTCAGCAATCTTAATCAATCGGTCGGCTTTTCTATCGGGCGCTATCGGCCCCCCTGGATTATAATTTTGGAGAATGGGCCTGGGAGATTGATTGGCTGCCGAGGAGGATTCAAAGCGGGCAAGTCGAACTAACCTCTTGCTTAGGGCACAGATTAACGCAGGTTTCAGGGTTTGTTAAAAAAGAGCGGATGGCCATAGGCAAGCCTTGACACTCCCATGAAAATAGTATATTATTAATATTAAATAAGTAATTGTGACGGCTGGACACTATGATTTTTGGCGAAATTAAGGCCGACCTGGGACAGTCGTTCAATAGGGTTTGGCAGTTTTTTTTCGGCCACCGTATTTTTTAGTAAAGTTATTCTCCTAAACCGCCGAAGAGTTGGATATGACTTAAAAGCATGGGTGCAGCCGAGACCATGGCAGTATAAAAGATGAGGTCTGCCTGCGGACCGGGATGTCCAAAGCCTTCCGGCCGGGCTTTAAGTAGTTTCCACCCTTGAACTGGATTTTTTTGTCAGGTCAAAAAATGAGCGATAAAAAAATTCCCCGGATCACTTTAGAAGTTCAAAGTGGCGCCTTTACCATCAGGACAGAGGATGTCATTTATGACATCGTGGTCAAGGCTGACCTTAATGCCACCAGAGTGATCGAAAAGATAGTGGAAAAGGAAGTCCCGGTATACCGAGAAGCGTCTCAACCACCTGCCGCTCTTCCAGCCCCTGCAGCCCCTGCAGCACCTGTGACCTCGGACTCGGGGGCAAATCAAGATGAAAAGTTTTATGAAGAAGTTACGGCCGAGATGTATTCCGAGATCGGCACCCTGGCCAAGCAACTGAGTATCTCCTTAAAAGGTGTCAGTGTATCTGATCTTGCCGGACTGGACATGGCCTCCGCCGGGAAAGAACTGGAGAGTGCCAAGGGGCAATTGGAGCAGGTGGTCAATCTGACTGAATCGGCCACCATGAATATTATCGACAAGGTGGAGGAAATTGAAGAAGTCTGCAAAGAGATCCAAAATAATCTGAAAAAAATAAATGAATTTGAACCCATCAGTGAAGCATCCCGCAACAAAATTATGGATGATATCGGAAAATTGGCCGAAGATTATCCGAAAATCCAATCGGTCGTCGGGACCGTTCTGCAAAACGAAGAAACGGTTTACGAAAAACTAAAAGAAGTCTCCCAATCGGCTCCCTCGACGCCGGCTGCACCGGTGGTCGGTAAACCAGCCGGACCACCTGCCCGAATTTTTCCTTTAGACACGACATTCCAGACAATCTACGAATTGTGCACGAACGAAGTGGTCAAAAAGCACATCAAAACCATGCGGGAAAAACAACATAATGAGTTTGATCATGAGGCCATTAATGAGTATCTCTCTGCCAAGACTGCGGGCCTGGCCGTAGAAGACGGATTCTTGAATGTCCCCATCAAGGCTATTTTTGAATCCCTGTACAAAGCTACTCCCAACGAAGAGTTTAAGACCCTGATCAAGAAGATGACCTCCAATTCCGAAAAAATATTTCTTGATCAATTTATCCCGTTGGATATGCCTCCGGACGCTGAACCAGACCCCGGTCAAGAAGATGAATCGGCCGGCCCCGCTTCCGTGGAGAGCATCATCGGTGGCAATGGTCACTTCACCGAAGTCTTAGATCTCATTTACCAAAATATCTCCACTCTGCGGGAAAGAGGCGAACTCTTTAATCTGGAAGTGGATTTTGAGCTGCTGTCATCGTTAGGAGAAATGACTATTTCCAGTCGCGAAGGCGTCCACATCTTTCAAGAGGTGATTGATCACTCAAACAACTCTATCAACCGGGTGATTAACTCCATTGCCCATATCCTGGAGGCACTGTCTTTCCAAGATCTGTCCGGCCAGCAGATAAAAAAGATTATCCGCATCCTGTCAAAGTTCCAATTTCAACTCCTGGCTATTTTAGTCAACTTCGGCACCAAACTGAAACTAAAGAGGCAAGAAGCTCAGATCCCGGATGACAAATTCCAGAGTATTACCCAGGATGAAGTGGACAAAGTGATGAAAACCCTATCCGCCGATGTCGGCGAAGAAGACTTCAAAGGCCAGCTCGATCAGGATTCTGTGAACGACTTGCTGAATAAACTGGGCTTTTAGTCTGGATGTGGCCTTAACCAGCCGAGGCTGAATTCCAACATTGAAAAAATCATAACCCAGGGGGTCTCTTCCGCCTTCATAAGTATTTTTCTAAAAGATTAGGGGCCGCCCTCGTTACCTCTCGTTACCTACCGCTGTTTTTTCTCCAGGCTGTTCCACGAAAGACTCTCTTGTGCCTTTTTTCCCATTGAAATGTCATGCCGATGTGAGTATAATCCTTCTTGTTGGTCCACCCCACCATTTTTGTTCTATTCATTTGTTTCGTTAAAGGAAACCGGACATGAACATACTCTTTGCGGCCCCGGAAAATACCTGGGGCGGGTTCTTACACATCCTCCGCGGCGCGATGCCTCAGCATCAGGTTGATGCCACCGGGAAATTTGAAATTGACAGCCTCAAAGGATTCGACATATTGATCCCGACCATGTCTCGGGTATCCAGGGAAGTTCTCCAGACCAGCGACCGGCTGAAACTGATCCAGCAATGTGGTGTGGGACTTGAAGGGGTTGATCGGGACGCGGCCCGAGAATTGAACATCAAAGTGGCCAACGTCCCCAGCGGCGCTTCTGGTAACGCCGACTCAGTGGCTGAATTGGGCATCTACCAGATGGTTGGATTGGCCCGGAATTTTCGCGAGATGACCCGCAACCTGGCCGAACGACGCGTAGGTTCACCATTGGGCGGAACTCTGAGTGGCAGCAAAATCGGGATGGTTGGAATGGGCGGCCTGGCCCGGGCCTTGGTCAAAAGGTTAAAATCATTTGATGCCCGCCTGGCCGGAATCAGCCGCTCCAACTGTGCCGGACTGGCTCCGGAACTGGGTTTGGAATGGGGTGGTGGTCCGGACAGCCTCAAAAAGCTCCTGCAGTGGTCCGATTACGTGGTGCTCTGCCTTCCTCTCAGTGACGAGACCAGGCACTTGATGAACCGTGAAACATTTGGATTCATGAATCAACAGGCGTTTTTGATCAACTTATCCCGGGGCGGCCTAGTCGACCGGGACGCCCTGGAGGAGGCCTTGGCCACTGGGAAGATCGCCGGGGCCGGATTAGACGTATTCTGGGAAGAACCACCTGATCCGAATGATCCAATCTTTAGCTACAATGTCCTGGCTACGCCCCATGTCGGCGGGACCACCCATTTGTCCATGGAGGGCATCAAGCGACAGGTGGTGGAAAATATCCTTCGGCTGGAAAGCAACCAGGAACTTATGTATTTGCATTATTAGCCATAAATTTGATAGACATGGTTCAGTCGGAAAAAGATTGACCCGGCTGGAACTGAAACCCAGGTTAATCTTGCTTCTGGTTGTACAGTTGATCGGATAGCAAGCTTACCAGGCCATGGACCCAGCGGGATAGTGATCGATATCTTCTTTGCCGGGCAGCCCGTGGTTTGATCCTGTAGACCTTTTTAGTGGACAGAATTAATTGAAACCAAAAAAATTTACGCGAGGGTTTCCTTTTTCCGCCGTAGTCGGGCAGGAAGCGATCAAGACGGCGTTGATCCTGAACGTCATCGACCCTGGACTGGGCGGAGTCCTGATTCGGGGTGAACGGGGGACCGCCAAATCAACTATCGTTCGAGGTCTGGCCGACCTTTTACCGCAAATCAAGGTAGTGGAGGGATGCCCCTTTAATTGCCATCCGGATGACGAGGGGCAGATGTGCCCTGGTTGCCACGCCCGTTTCGAGAAAGAAGGAACTCCATTACCCTATTACGAGCGGGCCATGACGGTGGTCAACTTACCCATTGGAACCACGGAGGACCGCCTTTTAGGTTCATTGGATATCGAGGCCGCCATTCACAAGGGCCGGAAAAGATTCGAACCGGGACTCCTGGCCGAGGTCAACCGCGGGATATTCTATGTTGACGAAGTTAACCTGTTGAACGATCACTTGGTGGATCTGCTGTTGGATGTGGCGGCCATGGGAGTGAACGTGGTCGAGCGAGAGGGTATATCTTTCTCGCATCATAGCCGGTTTACTTTGGTCGGCACCATGAACCCTGAAGAAGGGGATTTGCGGCCTCAATTATTAGACCGGTTCGGATTGTGCGTCGACGTGACCGGGATTGCCGATCGGGAACCGCGGATGGAAATCGTGACCCGGCGGCTGGACTTTGAGGCCGATCCCCAAGCTTTCCGAGGACGGTATCAGGAAGCGGATCAGACCCTGGCCCGGCGCATCGTATCGGCTCGGGAATTCCTGCCTCTGGTTAAGACCACCGGCCCGGCGATTTCTCTGGCCGCATCCATTGCCCTGGCCATGGGCGTAGAAGGGCACCGGGCGGATGTGGCCATGGTTAAGACGGCCAAGGCTCTATGCGCCTATAACCGGGTGCCGGAGATATCCCCCGCCGATATCAAGACGGCGGCCGAATTCGTGTTGCCTCACCGGATTAAACAAGATGGCTTGATTCCCAAGAAATTTAGCGCCCAGAAGATGAAGCGGGCGATAGACAGAATTTCTCCGCCCGACACTCCCGGATCTCCCCCGGAAACACCGGGGACTCAGGATACCCCGATACCCGAGGGGGACTTAAAAAAAAACTTGAAGTTGCCCCCTGAAATCGATGTCACGACTACAGTTCAGCCTCTGCTTGACCCAGCCAAGGTGGAATTGGGCCGGCTTTTTTTTAACCTGGTCATCCGGAAAGCCGGACTCGGCCGACGGCGGGGCGCGCCTCCTGTAGCCAAGTTAGGTCATTACGTTCGGTCCATGCCCCCCTACGACCGGGTCACCGATCTGGCCTTAGACGCCACCATCAGGGCGGCCGCGCCCTTTCAATCCCAACGGGAGCGGAACGGCGGTATCACGATTCTTCCAGAAGATGTGAGGGAAAAAATCAGAGAACACCGGGCCGGGCATGTTATTGTCTTGGTTGTAGATTCCAGCGGATCAATGAGATCGGACGGTCGGGGGGGCAGCCCCATGTCGACGGCTAAGGGCCTGATGGGCGGGTTGGTTAAAAATCTTCGTTTGCGGCGGGATAAGCTGGCCTTAGTGATTTTCCGTCATCTCAAGGCGGAACTGCTTCTGCCTTTTACGAGGGACGGGGCAGTGGCTTTGGAGGCTGTTGAAGGCATCCCCACCGGGGGCAAGACTCCCCTGGGGGCAGGGCTACGGTTGGGGTTCGATCTGTTGCTCCGAGAAAAAAGAAAGACCCCGGATATCTCGCCGCTCATGGTCATTGTCTCCGACGGACGGGCCAATCTATCGATAGACGGTGAAGATCCCCTGGAGGATGCCCTGATGTGGTCTCAGATGATTGCTAAGAATAATATCTCGTCCATCTTCATCGATACTCAGTCCCATCACCTGGCTTTTGGCTATGGTCCCGACATCAGTAAGGCTCTGACGGCCAAATACTTCCGGTTGGATCAATTAATTCAAGAAATGGGTTGATTCCAAAGGCGGTTTGTCTGTCTAACGGGGAAAGTCTTGACCATCCATCGTCAGGTCGCTGAAGCGGCATGCCGGTGAGCTTCGTTGATTCGTTGATCCAGGTAAGCCAGTAGGGCGTCATCTTTCTCAAACACGTCGAAACAATGCCCATCCTCACCTAAAATCCCTTGCGGGATCATATTGCCCAGTTCGTCCGGATCGTTGACCATATCTTCATAAAAGCAAACGGAAAGCCACCTGGCCTCCGGATCGTCGACCACGTCGATAATGGCGAATAAAGGCCGGGTACTAAACCCTTGACAGGTCGCCCGCAAAGAATAACTGACACCCGGTCTGGCTTTGAAATCAAAAGAAACGCCTTCCTTGGCCCCTAACTTTTCGATGAGACTGATAAATGACGCCCTGACTCCCTGAGGGTCGGTCACCCAGTCGGTCAGGAACGAGGCCAAGTAAGTATTATTTGAGGACGCAAAAGTGGTCATTGGGTCTTGTGTAGATCAGAGAGGGCCGAATTAACGGAGAACACTATTATCGGCTCGGCCGTCTGCCTGACCGGCGTAACTGTCAACCAGAGCGGCAACTTTGAATTCGCCGGGGAAAATGTTCCAGGAGGTCTGTTGATGTTGTGGGTTGCGGTCGAAATTCACGATGCGTTTGGCTGAGACGTAGCGTTTTCGCCAATACTCATCATCCAGGTCCGCAATTTCAACGCCTCGTTTTCGGGCCGCGTGAATGAATTTACCACCCTTAAAGTAAATGCCCACGTGGCTGATCCGGTCCCCATAGATTTTAAAAAAGACTAAATCGCCTTTATAATTCAGCCGACCGGTAATCGGCCGGCGGAGATAGCGTTCCACCAG
>JADFXY010000024.1:0-22728 GCA_015233355.1 Deltaproteobacteria bacterium
CGGCAAGCACCATTCGGAGATCATAAAATCCACCTGCTCGCCCTTGAGCAACCGCCAGGCATCGATCCCTGATTTGCATGACAAGTGCCTTTTAAATCCCAAGAAAGTTAATATTACCGGAACAGTTTTGTGGGTATCGCGGGAGTCTGAAGCCACCAGGAAGGAAGTGCTCTTGGAAAAGGAACCTTTTTTCTTTTTAAGATCGGAAGTATAATGGCCCATATTAAAAATTTTCCGATATTCGATAAAAATGTTTTCAAATTATAACCAGGAGGAGGCCAGGCCGCGGCAACGTCCACCCCGCCTCAGTCCAAGTCTTTGAACTTTATTCCTAAGATGGTAGAATTTCTGGCCACTTTAAAGACTGATGAAAAATTGAGCACAGGCACCTCGGCGTCATTATAGATGGTGGCCACACCCCGAAAGATTCTGCCCTCCCGGCTGACCACCTGAGCTTCGGCCCTGACTGTGCCTTGCCGCACCGGATTAAGGAACTTGACCTCCAGCGAGGTCGTGGCAAAATGGGTGCCGGGCGGCAGGATACTCTTTATGGCCATGACCACCGCGGTATCCGCTAAGCCGACTAAGGCCCCGCCGTGCAATAATCCCGCGCCCTGGGCAAAATCCATCAAGAACGGCATGGTCAAAACGGCCGAGCCATCTTCAGCCTGGACGATAGTAACATTGAGCAGCCGTTCAAAGGGAGCGCAACTGATCCAGGCGTCCATTTCAAATTGATGCGGCCCGGTGTTTAAGGTCATTATTTATTTCTCCTGTAATGAGGCACATCGCCTCCAACCTAATCCAAGATGGATTTTTTATCATACCTTAGAACTAGACAGATTACAAGCCATCATAATCAATGGGCCGGTCAGGCCTTGTCAAACAAACACGATGTGTGAGTCGGCCGGAAATATATGTCAATCTTGTACTTACCCGTGACCGGGATGAGTGGCTTCACGAAATTGGCCAGGTCAACGGCATTTTCATCCCACCTCGGGTTAGATACACCGGGCTGCCAGGTTAAATCCCGGCCTGACCGGGTCTACTCCTTTTTCCTATTGCTATTTTTCCACTTTTCGATTTAAATTTGGGCTCAGGACAGAAGCGTCGAGCACCGTGTCCAACCCCGGCATTGAAAGAGCCCAACACTGCGGACACAGAGAGAAAAAAGAGGACACAGGGCCACGTTGGGCCGCAACCCCAAAACCGATGATTCCCACTTTGTCATTCCGAACGAATGTGAAGAATCTTAAGATTTCTCGCTTCGCACCGAAAAGACATGAGGCTGCTGCGAAGTTCATCAGTTTAAGCCAAAAACATATAATTTGATCGGGCAGATATGAAGAGAGCCAAAAAAAAAGACATGGATGACGCAAGAGTACCTGCCCCGGCCCAGGTGGCTGTTGTGGGGTCCGGCCAATGGGGCCGAAATCTGGTGCGCAACTTTCATCAACTGGGCGCATTGCGGACCATTTGCGATTCCAGCCCGGCCACCCTGCAAAGTCAGATCGATACCTACCCTGGAATCCGGGGCGTTACGGATTTGCGGAAAATATTGAATGACCCCGAGGTAGCCGGAGTCGTCGTGGCTACGCCGGCCGAAACCCACGCGGCCATAGTTTTTGATTGTTTAAAGGCAGGCAAAGATGTGTATGTGGAAAAACCATTATGCCTGTCCACGCGCGAAGGTGAACAGTTGATGTCCCTGGCCGGGCAGCATGACCGCGTGCTCATGGTCGGGCATCTTTTGTGGTATCATCCGGCCGTGTTGAGACTCAAGGAGCTGGTAGACTCCGGCGAGCTGGGCCGAATTCAATACATCTACTCCAATCGGCTGAATTTGGGCAAGTTGCGGCGGGAGGAAAACGTGTTATGGTCTTTTGCCCCCCACGACATTTCCTTGATTTTAGGCTTAACCGGTGAGATGCCCACCCAGGTCTGGGCTCAAGGGGGCAACTATGTCCGGCCGGATATAGCCGACGTGACCATCAGCGCCCTTAAATTTCCCAGCGGCGTCCGGGCCCACTTGTTTGTGTCCTGGCTGCATCCGTTCAAAGAGCAAAAACTGGTCGTGGTGGGTCAAAAGAAGATGGCCGTGTTCAATGATCTGGCCCCCTGGTCTGAAAAGCTGCAACTGTATGCCCATCATATAGAATGGCCGGGAAACGTTCCGGTGGCCCACCGGGCTGAGGCGGAAAATGTGCCGGTCCCAGAAATGGAACCGTTGCGATTAGAATGCCAACATTTTCTGGACTGCATCGCCACCCGTCGTCTTCCCCGGACCGACGCCCGAGAGGCCCTGCGAGTACTCCAGGTCTTGAATGCCTGCCAGACGGTTTTAGAGGAAGGCCGCCCTGTTTCGTTGAGCCCGGTGCCACCTGGATGGACCGAGATAGAGGCGGGGTATTTTGTCCATCCTTCGGCTGAAGTGGACCCTGATGTGGTCATTGGTCAAGGCACCAAAATCTGGCGGCATAGTTACTTGATGACCGGCACCCGGATCGGGGAGCGGTGTAACCTGGGTCAGAACGTGGTCGTCGGTCCCAATGTAACCATCGGGAATGGATGCAAGATTCAAAACAACGTGTCGGTCTATGAAGGAGTTACGTTAGAAGATGACGTCTTTTGCGGTCCGAGCATGGTTTTCACCAATGTGATCAACCCCCGGAGCCATATTCCCAGGAAACACGAGATCAGTCCGACTCTGGTCAAACGCGGTGCGACCATCGGCGCCAATGCCACCATTTTGTGTGGCCATACCCTGGGTGAGTATTGTTTTGTCGGGGCAGGAGCGGTGGTGACCAAAAACGTCCCGGCCTATGCCCTGGTGATGGGCAATCCGGCCAAACAGACGGGCTGGATGTGTGCTTGCGGGATGCGGCTCTTCGACGATTTGAAATGCTATGTCTGCGGGGCGGAGTATAACCAGCTTGAGGCGGACCTGTCACCGGCGGACTAGAGCCGAACCGCCGGGTCTAATCATACATTTGACGTACTCAGGTTTTGATTTTATAATTCTTTTTTTGACGGTCAAGTTCACGGCTGGCGTCTCTTTTTTTCAGTTCGTGACGGCGGTCCACCACATTCCGCCCCTTGGCTAAGGCCATCTCAGCCTTGACATGGGATTGGGAGAAATAAAGCTTGAGCGGAATAAGAGTAAACCCTTTTTCTTCGATCTTGCCGATCAGCCGTTTAATCTCGCTCTTATGAAAAAGGAGCTTGCGGGGTCTTAAGGGATCATGGTTATCATGATAGGCGAAGGGATAAGGGCTGATATTGGCATTATATAACCATACCTCGCCCTTCCTGATTTTGGCGTAGGCGTCGGACAAATTGGCCCGGCCCAGACGCAGGGATTTTACTTCCGTCCCGGTCAGGACCAATCCCGCCTCCATAGACTCCACGATATCAAATCGAAACCGGGCCTTCTTGTTCTGGCAAATTAATTTTCTGGTTGTTCCAGGGTCTTTCGACATAGTCTTTTTTTACTCTCTTGACTCAATCCTAAAGTCATCCGAAATTGAAGTCTTTCGTTTCACATTCGACCAGTTAAATAGTCTAGCCGCAAAGATTCCAGGCGGAATATCTAGAAAACAGAGGAAACCCTCTGCGCCCCGCCCTGTTCTTTCTGCGTCCTCTGCAGTCAGGTTTTTGGGAGTGATTCCAGCGCGCATCGCACCGGGATGAGAACACGGTTATTGTGGGGACTGGTCGCCGGACCCGGGATGATTGAAGATTTGATTCATTAGATCACGGGATAGAATTCGGCTCATATGTTCAAAGACAAGTGTATTGACCTGTCCGGAGGTTTCACACTTGAAGATCCGCTTAAAAAATTCTTTGGACTCAGTGAAGGAGGTCTCCCGGATAATTTGTTTGATGATGGGGATGCTGAAGGCGTTCATGGACAGGTCGGTAATGCCCAGTCCCAGCAGGATGGGCAGGCACATGGGATCCCCGGCCATTTCACCACAAATGGACAGTTTGATCCCGGCTTGTTCGGATGTCTTAACCAATTGATGGAGCATGCGTAAAATGGCCGGATGGAACGGCTTATACATGTGAGCCACATATTCATTCACCCGGTCAATGGCCATGGTATATTGGATCAGATCGTTACTCCCGATACTGAAAAATTCCACTTCCTTAGCTAAGGCGTCGGCCATGATCACGGCTGAAGGGATCTCGATCATAATCCCCAGGGAGATGTTCTTGTCAAAGGGGATTTGTTGACGATCCATTTCCTGGCAGACCTGGTGGTAGATGTCTTTTACGGCCCGCATTTCCGAAACGCTGGAGATCATCGGAAAAAGAATCTTGACCCAACCGTAATTACTGGCCCGGAGAATAGCCCGCAGTTGCGTCTTGAAAATCTCCGGTTCCCGCAAACAGAAACGAATGGCCCGCAACCCCAGGACCGGGTTGGCCTCTGGTTTCATCTCCATGTAACCGGCCACCTTATCCCCGCCGACGTCAAGAGTGCGAATGATCACCGGCCGCGGCTTCATACTTTCCACAACTTCCCGGTAGTTCTCGAACAATTCGTCTTCCCGAGGCAGCTTGGCACTGGCCAGGTAATGATACTCGGTCCGGTATAGTCCCACCCCCTCGGCCCCGTAATCAAGGGCAGCCGCTGCTTCCGAGATCATTTCCAGGTTAGCCATGATGCTGATTTCTTGGCCGTCACGGGTTACAGCCGGCAAACGGCTCTGCCCATGGACATGCTCTTGGTACAATTCGAAGCGGGCTTTCCGCTCCTGGTATCGCTGAATAGTGTCTGCGTCCGGGTTAATGATGACCAACCCGGCACCGCCATCCAAGATTAAATGATCACCGGTAACGATTACTTCCGAAGCCTGGCGCAGCCCGACCACTGCCGGAATTTCCAGAGATTGAGCCATGATGGCCATATGGGAGGTCCGGCCGCCGATATCGGTGACAATCCCCTGGACCCGGTTGGCTTTAATCTGGGTCATATCCTCGGGTGTCAGGTCATGAGCCACAATAATGACTTTATCGGCGATGTCCTTGAGACTGCCCGACGGGGACCCCAACAGGACGCGCAGCAGACGTTGCCCCACCTGGCCGATATCCAGGACGCGCTCACGCAAATAGTCATCTTCAATCTTTTTGAATGACTCCTGAATCTTGGTAACGGTTTTTTTCACCGCCCATTCGGCGTTGATATGTCCGATCCGAATCTGCTCAATAACCGCATCAAAAAAGTTATGATCGCTAAGGATGAGCATATGGGTGTCGAGAACATAGACGTGATCTTTCAGTTCGGCCGGGATACTCTCCTTAGCCTTCCTCAGCTCTTCTTTAATCCACTCGGCCGCGTCCATAAACCGTTTTACTTCGTTGTCTACGCGCGACTCGTCAAGAAGGTAATGGTAGAAAATTCTAACTTCGGCCCGGTCAATGTGATAGGCCCGGCCCATCACGATGCCTGGAGAAGCTCCAATACCATGGAGAGTGTCCGTCTGTATGCGTTCAGTATCCACGTCTACTCTTCTTCAAACTTGTCATGGAAGAGTTGCGTTAACGCCTCTATGACCTCTCGGGCATCCTCACCCTTGGCTCTGATTTCCAAATAGGTTCCTTTCGGACAATTCAAGGTCAAGATATCGAGGATGCTTCGGCCATCGGCTGAAACGCCGTCTTTGGAAATGATGATTTGAGATTTGAACTCCTTACTTTTCAAGGCAATTTTAGCAGCCGCACGGGCGTGCAAACCGACCTTGTTCATCACTTCCAGCCTTTTATTTATTTCCAATTGTTCCGGATTGTCCGCCATGTTAGTTATCTTAATTACTTTAGTTAAGAATTAATAAATCAGGCCGGATGGTCTCTCTCAGTCGATGACTCTAACTCGGTGATACTTCTTCTTTCCCATCCGCAGCATAATCGCCCCGGATCGGAGATCTGTGTCCAACACCTTGGAGTCAAACGCGGCCAGCTTAATATTGTTGACATATCCTCCTCCTTGGGTAATCAGACGTCTGGCTTCCCCCCGAGAAGAACAGAGACCTACCTCCGTAAACAAGACAAAGGCCGGGATCCCCTCAGTCAGACGGGATCGCGGCAGGACCGTGCAGGGAACGGACTCGTCATTTTGGGCCAGGGAATCCAGTTCGTCCTCACCCCCAAACAAGGCTCTGGCTGCCCGCCGCGCCTCGTCGGCTTCTTTTTCACCGTGGGTGATCTTGGTTGCTTCGTAGGCCAAGACTTCTTTAGCCCGGCGGATATCGGCGTCTTTTAAGGCGCCCAGCTCCCGAACCTGGTCCATAGGCAAAAAAGTAAACAGACCCAAAAATTTTTCCACATCGGGGTCTTCGGTATTAATCCAGTACTGGTAATAATCATAAGGCGTAGTCCGGCCGGCGTCAAGCCAAACCGCCCCGGCCGCGGTCTTGCCCATCTTGGCCCCGGAGGAGGTGGTAATCAGGGGAAATGTGATCCCGTAGCCCTGGCCCTGATTCATCCGCCGGATCAAATCGATTCCGGCCACGATATTCCCCCACTGATCGCTGCCGCCCAGTTGGAGCCGGCAATCATGGTGTTCACAGAGGTAAAGGAAATCATAGGCCTGGAGCAGCATATAGTTGAATTCTATAAAGCTTAGCCCGGTCTCCAGGCGCAGCTTACAGGATTCCGCCGTCAACATCCGGTTAACGCTGAAGTGTCGGCCGATGTCCCGGAGAAACTCTATATAGTTAAGTTTGGTCAACCAATCGGCGTTGTTAAGCATCGACGCCCGATCATCGCCAAAATCCAGATAACGGGATAATTGGGCCTTTAATCCTTCGGCATTCTGAGCAATGTCATCGTAAGTCAGAATCTTCCGCATTTCGGTCTTGCCACTGGGATCGCCCACCAACCCTGTGCCGCCACCCACCAGGGCGATGGGCCGGTGGCCTTGGCGCTGCATATGGACCAGCGACATAATGGGAATCAAGCTACCTACATGCAAACTACTGGCCGTAGGATCAAACCCGATGTAACAGGTCACGCTTTCTTTATCAAACAATTCTCTTAACGCCGACTCATCGGTCACCTGCTCGATGAACCCTCTCTCGTAAAATATATCCAGAATATTAGCCACCGAACTCTCCTTCAAGAGCGGAATAATAGAATTAGCTGAAATAAATCATCTTGTAAAAGCCACATTTTTGTCGGGCACCCTTTCCCGGTCACTAAATGGGTGATAATAGCAGTTATTGGGAGTGAGGTCAAATCCTTTTTCTAATAATCCAGGAGAATCTCCTGAAAAAGTTAACAATACCTTTTAGCTCGCTGCTGGTTGCTCATTGATAGTCGCTCGTTGCCGGTTATGAAGTTTAGGCTGTCTATCCTTGGGCGGCGGCGATGGCTGCGTCTAAAATTTCTAAAGACAGATCAATTTCCCGTCTGGTCACATCCAGGGGCGGCAGGAACCGGATGTCACGATAACCGCAACCCAGTAACAGTAACCCCCGGGCAAAGGTATTCTTTAGTATCTTGTCCTGCAGCTCCTTGGTTTCAGGCGTGACGGCCAGCATCAGACCCAGGCCCCGGGCACTGATAATAGACGGATACCGGGTCATTAATGACTTGAGGCCGTCCAGGAAGTAGTTGCCCATCACCGTGGCGTTCTGGAGCAAATTCTCCTCCTTGATAATCTGAATGATAGTGTACCCAACGGCCGTACTGATGGCGTTGCCCTCACCCCAGGTACTGGAAATACGGCGTTCGGCCTGGGGAAAAAACTCGGATTTGCCGATGGTCGCCCCAACGCGGAGGCTTTTGGCCACGGTGATGATATCCGGTTCGACGTCAAAATGCTCAATGGCCCACCATTTTCCGGTCCGGCCAAGGCCCGATTGAATTTCATCACAAATCAACGGGATATGATGTTCTTTGGCCACTCTGGCCACTTCCTGAATAAATGCCTTGGCCGGGATGTTGTAGCCGCCTTCGCCCTGAACCGGTTCAATGATGATATAGGCCACTTCTTTAGGATCGACCAGCCCCATCTCCGGGTCTAAGGTAAAAGCCAGTTTGCTCATGGACACTCCGCTCCGCGGCGTCAGGACCTGCCAACCGCAGGTACACTTACCCCGGCAGATGCAGAAAGGCATGTCGATGACATGGGGCAACTTGGGATACCAGACCCGATGAGCCTGTTTACTCCGGTTAAGGGACAGGGCTCCCAGGGTCCGGCCGTGAAAAGCGCCCATAAAACAGACACCGTATCCAAAATTTCTTTTATAATCATAACATATCTTTATGGCATTTTCGACGGCTTCCGCCCCGGAATTGGATAGAAAAGCCGTCCCAAAGCCGAACTTTGACGTGATATCAATAAGCTCATGGTGAAGATGAGAAGGGGTGGGGACCTCCGAGGCGTCAGGGTCAGGGCCGTAACCACCAACAAAGTCGGTTCCGGCATACCGGTCCGGGTCGATGGCCGCCAGTTTTTTGGATATGGCCGTCAGCGTCGGGTGGTTGTACCCCAATGGTGAACTGGCCACGTGGCTGACAAAATCCATGATCACGTTGCCGTCGACGTCCGTAACAAAAGGGCCGGTAGCCGGAGCTGCCCGATCCCAGATAAAAGGATAAAAGTAAGTAGAAAACGCCGCGTACTTTTTATGAAACTCAGCCCACTTCCGGGCGTTCGGGCCGGGTGGAGCAACCTTGACGGAGGGCGTGGCGGTCAACCGTTTCATCGTCTTCTTCATCAGTTATCCTCTTTCGGGTGACGGGTTACGGGTTGCATGTTGGGCGTTCCGTGTTGCGGAGTTATGGGGTTACGTGGTTCCAGCTACAGGTCGAGGCCACTATTTAGATGTTCCGGTTGACAGCCTGCTACCGCGATCGTTTAAGCTGCGGCTGCAGCGATGATGGGTTTCCCGAGCAACGCTTCAAGTGATTTTCGTAGAGAATCCTGTAGCCTTGATCGGCCGGGTATGCTGTTATCATAGAAGATACATCTGTGTGGCCGGACGTCAAAAGGAAGGTGTGTTCCACGCTTGGCAAGGAGCAGTGTCGGCTTCCTAAGTGAGTGGGCCATTCCAACCTCATAGTACACGTTTGGATTCGCCTCTGAAATCTCGGCGATAACTACAGACGCCTCGGTTATGTAGGTCCAGATGTCGCTGATAATAATCCCTGGATCAGCGATGTCGTCTACCCTTACCGGGTCGAAACCCATCTCCTCCACCAAGGGCTGAATCGCGTCTCGGTAAACTTCATCGTATGGTGTACTAAACTGCATAACAATAAAGGCCTTAGGACGCCTGTCGTCCACACGGAGATTGGAAAAAATCACCTCTTGCGTCCCCTTGAACACAAAGAGACCCACAGCGGCTCCCTCGGTTCGTCCAAGACCCCGATAGTCAAGGACCTTTACTTCGTCGACAAAAAGAACGACACGCTGTCCCTCCAGGGTAATTTTCACCGCGTAGTCGCGTCCTCCCACGATATTATCGTTGCTTCCGGCACCTGCCATACGGGTGAACCGTAAGTTGTTGCCCTCAAATAAGGAATAGGCGTACTCCCAACCTCCAATTCCAGCCGCGAAGTATTTTTCCTGCCCATTCGCCCGAAAGACCACGCTTGCGCCGGGTGAAGGCCTGGTGGTCGGCATCCTGACCTTGCACTCAATGCTGCCGTCATCGATGTTGTGGCCGACCAAGGCGAGACCGTGGCTCGCAGGCTCATCCGCCCTCCTATCGCGAAATGTGACCGACCTTTCATCCTCTGAAATGTCCCATGCACCGTAAAGAGGTAGAAGTTTTTTCAGACTAACCTCTTTCATTGATTCCTCCGTTGAATGCTATTGAATACCATATCTTGTTTAATGTGATGAGTTCCTTAATATTATGCTCTTGCCAAGCTCAAGAAGAACGTCACTCCCGCAAAAGCCGGGATCAAGAAAGTCATGATTTGCCTTGTTTCCGGTTTTGGTCGAAATGGCATTAAAGGATCTTTTTAAGAGAATCTTTATAATAACAGTAATTCTATTCGATGAAAAGGTTCTTTTGCGAGATGGACCGACGCCGGGATATTTTCTATCATTTTTTTCAGCAGAGATTAATTATACCTCATTTTTCGCGTTTCCGATACCGGTCCGGTGAAAAAAAACGCCCCGGTCAACAAATTAGAATAACCCTGTATTGATAAAACAAAGTTATTTGGTTAGAGTGAACCCCATGATGGTCATAGGCTAAAGTCCCTTGGTAACGAAGGTCTAACATAACAGCACGTGGGAGGAGATGAACATGAAGTTTAAGTCTGGCTGGTATGCCAGGGCGCTAGTGGTATTACTGGTAGTCGGAGGACTGCTGGTCCCGCCGTTCGCCTCGGCTGAGGCCCAGAAAACACAAAAGATATCACCCGACCTGGAGCTGCTCCTGTCTCAAAGCCCGGACCAGCTTAAGTCCAGAGGAGCCGCGATAAAACAGACGCCTAAAGGCGAGGTGATGATCCGAATCATCATGGAGTCGACTTGCCCTGAGGCTGATATGACGGCGGCCGGACTGGTAATTTCTTCCAAAATCGGCAACTACTACACCGGCGCGGCCGGCCCCGCCGCAATTCGAGCCCTGGGGGCCATGCCTTGCGTCGCCTATATTGAACCGGCCAGGCAAATGAAGCCCAGGTTGGAACTGGCCGTTCCCGGCCTGAAGGCTGATCGGGTGCGGTCCGGTGCCTATGGCAACTATACCGGGTTCACGGGCAAGAACGTGGTTGTCGGGGTGATCGATACCGGGATTGACACCACCCACCCCGATTTTAAAGATGCCAATGGTTCCCGCATCCTGTACCTGTGGGATCAAACGCAAGACGGTGTCCCGCCGGCCAATTATGACTATGGAACGGAATACACCAAAGCCGATATCGATGCCGGTAAGTGTCTTGAAAAGGATATTGAACTTGACGGCCACGGCACTCATGTGACCGGCATCGCCGCCGGCAACGGCCAGGGCACCGGAAACGGCTATCCGGCCGGCCGGTATGTGGGCGTCGCACCCGAGGCCGGACTGGTCATCGTCAAGGCCGTCCATTTCGGTTATTTTTCTACCGACCAGATCATTGATGGCCTTGTCTATATTCAAAATAAAGCTAAGGCATTGGGGCAACCTTGCGTCGTTAATCTCAGTCTCGGTTCTGGCTATGGCCCCCATGACGGGACGACTCTTTTTGAAAAAACCATAGACAACATGTTCGGACCAGGTAACCTCATCGTGGCTGCTGCCGGCAATTCCGGTAATAACGACGGAACACTCATTTGGAGACATGCCGAGGGAAACCTAACTACGGTGGGACAAAAAGACCCGGTGGTGATCAATATTCCCGGTGGATGCCGGACTCAAGGCTCGGACAACGACAAGGTGTGGCTCGACCTCTGGTACAATGGAAAAGATAATATAAGAGTCACGGTGGTCACACCCAACGGCTTCAGTACCACCGCCTGTACCGGCCAGGAAAATGACCTGTTGACCAGGGACACCCAAGACGCCTATATCTATATCAACAATGCCCTGTGGGGACTGAATCCCAAAAATTCCGACAACGAGGCGCTCATAGAGATTAGTGACTATCATGAAAAGAATGACGCGGGCATTTGGATGCCTATCGGCGGCAATTATACTATCACTCTTTCCGTGGAAAACATCGGAACAGGCCCCACCTACCAGTCTAAGCCCTACGACTTGTGGATAGCCGCGCAGGCCATTTGCGGTAAAGAGTCGGTCAGCATAACTTCGGCTAACCGGACCAATCAGAAGCTTGTCTCGTCACCGGCCTCCGGTCTCAAAATCCTGAGCGTAGGAGCGGTGTGGAACCGGAATACCTGGCTGTTGGAAGGCGGGGCGACACAACAAACGACCGACCCCATCGGCCAACTCTGTAATTTTTCATCTCCCGGTCCCACCCGGGACGGCCGGAAAAAGCCCGACCTGGCCGGTTTGGGAGGAAATGTCATTTCGACTCTGTCCAAAGAAGCCCGGTTCAACTATCCGATAACGGCTATTGTTGAAGACGGCGTCCACGCCGTTATGGACGGAACCAGTATGTCCGCGCCTATGCTGACGGGGATCACGGCCCTGATGCTCCAGAGTCATCCAGATACCACCGTGGACCGGGTCCGGGATGCGTTGAATAAAACGGCCTCCAGATATTCCACCGGCTGGGACAAAGGATGGGGCTACGGAGTCCCGAATGTACTGGCCGCCATGGCTGTGGACCCGCTCGCGGCTCCGGCCAATTTGGTTGTAAAATGTGAGATAGTGGAACAACTGCATATCTGGTGGTCCGATACCAATCCCCCGGCCAGTAACTTTATCCTGGAAAGAGCTGATGCACAGGCCGGCCCATACGTCCAGATTGTCAAATTGCCCAAAGGCACAACTGAATATATCGACAAAGACCTGCCCAGCAACCAGACTTTTTATTATCGGATAAAGGCTGCTTTCGGGGATATGCAGTCCCTGTATTCCGCACCGGTCAGCGGCCAGGCTCAAGATTGGAAGTCCAGTGGCGGCGGCGGCGGTTGCTTCATCGCCACGGCGGCCTTTGGAAAGAAAATGAAGTAGCGGAACAGCCGGCCATAAAAAGTCAAACTAAACCACAAAGGGTGCGAAGGACGGGCAAGAACTTGAAGTGTCCATATCCCGTATCTTCACACCAACCAGTATATGGGCTAAGGAGAATCTAGATGCAATACGATTTAACGGAAGAACAGTTGATGCTTCGGGATACCGTCCGCCGCCTGGCCAAGGAAAAAATCCAGCCGGGGGCCGCAGCCAGAGACGAGAAAGGCGAATTCGCCCACGATATGGCTGAGTTGCTTCGAGATAACGGCCTGTTTGGGGCTGATTTCCCGGAAGAGTACGGCGGAGCGGCCATGGGCATGTTGTCTTTGTGTCTGGTCATCGAGGAGGTGGCTAAGGTTTGCGCCTCCACAGCGGTCATCTTGCTGGTCCATGAACTGGGGACCATGCCCATTTTTCTGGCCGGGTCAAAGGCGCAAAAAGAGAAGTACTTGCCGTCGTTGGCCGCGGGGGAGAACCTGATTGCCTTTGGTTTAACCGAACCGGGGGCCGGTTCCGATGTCGCCTCTTTGCGGACTAAGGCCGTGAAAGACGGTGATAGCTACGTGCTGAATGGACGAAAGGTTTTCATCTCCCACGGGGATGTGGCTAAATGGGTTTGCGTGGCGGCTAAAACCGATACCACCGTCCCGGGGCATAAAGGCATCAGCATGTTTGTGGTGGACCAGGGGACACCCGGTTTCACTATAGGCAAACACGAGAATAAGTTGGGTATCCGCGGTTCGAGTACGGTGGAATTGATTTTCGAGGACTGCCGGATCCCGGCCGAAAATATACTGGGGACGGAAGGGCAAGGCTTCACCATCCTCATGAAGACGCTGGATTTCACCCGCATCCCGGTGGCGGCCCAGGCCCTGGGTATCGCCCAGGGGGCGTTGGACTATTCCATTAACTACAGCAAAGAACGAGTCCAATTCGGAAAACCCATATTTACTTTCCAGGGGCTGCAATTCATGATGGCCGACATGGCGGCTAAGTTGGAAGCGGCCCGGCAATTGACCTACAAGACGGCAGCCATGTTCCAGGAATTTCCAAAAGACTTGTCTCGCCTCAGCCCGGAGGCCGTCCGATTTTCGGCCATGTGTAAGCTTATGGCGGCAGATACGGCCATGGCCGTGACCACCGACGCCGTCCAACTGATGGGCGGGTACGGTTATGTGAAAGAATACCCTGTGGAACGGATGATGCGGGACGCCAAGATTACCCAGATATATGAAGGCACCAGCCAGGTCCAAAAAGTAGTCATCGCCTCCACCCTGTAATCATAACCCATTGCAAACAAGGGGAATCCAGCTCCTTCACCAGAGCCGATTCCCCTTGTTTGTTTTACGGGGCGGGTAAAAAGGATATTCCTTGAAATAACGTTCTGTTGCGATACTATGTTAAAATCAGTCCGTTAACAACTGCAGCAACGGTTTCGCCCGGTTTGCTTGGCCTGATAAAGGGCCTGATCAGCCATTTTGAGCAAGTCGTCGGGCGATGCGTCTTTTGACGGGATGGTTGAGGCCACCCCCTGGCTGATACTGACGCAGCTACAGGCGCTCGAAACAGCATGAGGCATTTGCAAGGCCAGGATACTGTCTCTAAATCTTTCAGCGATCAAGAAGGCCGCATCCAGGTCGGTTTTGGGTAAAATACAACCGAATTCTTCCCCGCCATAGCGGGCGATCAGGTCCACCTTTCGCGGCAGTGAAGCCTCCATAGCCTGGGCCACCCGGATCAGACAGGTATCCCCGGCCTGATGGCCGTAATTATCGTTATAGCTTTTGAAGTGGTCAAGATCAATCAGGATCAAAGACGTCGGGGAGGCTTCACGGCCAGCGAAATTCCAGACCGTCTTGAGGTAATCATCGAAACGGCGACGATTGGCGATCCCGGTCAGGCCATCGCGAAACGACAGCTCCTTCAAAAGCTCCCGTTGAATTTTGAGTTCCACGTGAGTCTGAACCCGGGCCTCGACAACGACCGGGCTGAACGGTTTCATAATATAGTCCACGGCTCCGGCTTTGAACCCTTTTACTTGATCTTCCTCGCTGTCTTTTGACGTAATAAAGATAACCGGAATGTTTCGAGTCGTAGGATCAGCTTTCAGCCGTTGGCACACGGCATAACCATCGATACCCGGCATCATGACGTCGAGTAAGATCAGATCGGGTGGTTTATCCGATCCCACTATTTTCAATGCTTTTTCACCATTAGTGGCGGCCCGGATGGTGAATTTAGAGGACAACAATTCCGTCAGGACCTTAATGTTCCCCGGTTCATCATCGACGATCAGGATATTTTGTTTTTGTGATTGTTCAGCCATTCCTAACCCCAGCTAAAGACACGCCCAGAGCGGCCGCCATTCTTTGCAAGGGCGCCAGGGCATGTTCAAAATCGTAGTTCTTAATGGACTCCTCCAACAGCCGGATTTCTTCTTCAAAGCCCGCCCGGCCAATAATTTTCTTCAAATATTCCAATGAGCTTTCTGCGGCAGTGTCATCATCTTGAACAAGCCGAGCCAGTTCCACTAATATGGGGGCAAGCTGGTCCAGATCAACCGGGGCGTCCGGGGCCGGCGGTCTGTCCGGTTCCTCCGGGTTTAAAGATTTGACCTCGGTCGTCAATGGTTGTAAAGCCTGATCCAATTCGGATAGACATCGGTCGTATTGATCCGCCTGTTTTTGCCTGAGGGCCTCTTCCAATTGTCCGGCGATCCGATGCACGTCCTGCGCTGAAATATTTCCGGCGATTCCCTTAACCGTATGGGCTATCCGCTCTGCCGTCTCGAGGTCGTCGGCCAGGATGAGCCGGTGGATTTCCTCAGTTACGGCATGGTATTTATTTGAAAAGTCCAGAAGCAGTTGTCGGTATAACCCGGCGTTCCCCTGCAGCCTGGCCAGTCCGGCGGCGATATCGACCCCAGGCAGATGGGCGGGAAGCACGACCTGACCTTCTTGCTCCTTCAGTTTGCTCCGTCTTTCTTTTATCTCCTCGGCGTTTTGCCGGACACCCGGTTTGATCCATCGGGTCATGGTGGTGAATAACTGTTCCGGGTCTATGGGTTTGCTGACATAATCATTCATGCCAGCGGCCAGGCATTCCTCTTTTGCCCCTTTCATGGCATGGGCGGTCATAGCGATAATGGGTAAGTCTTGAAACCTGTCCTCTCGTCTGATCAGACGGGTCGCCTCGTATCCGCCCATTACGGGCATCTGAACGTCCATGAGGACCAGGTCGTAATCGGTTTTGAAAACGGCATCAACCGCTTCCCGGCCATTGGTAACCATCTCCACCACCAACCCGGCGCTTTCGAGTATCTCCGTGGCCACCTGGCGGTTCATGACATTATCCTCGACCAGCAGCACTTTTGACCCTTCGATATCTTCCAGGATTTCAGTCTGACTCACCACCTCGAGGTGCGGCCGGCTCGTCGAAGGAGCTTCCCGTCCAAACACACCCATAATCGTGTCAAAGAGCAAAGACGGACTGACCGGTTTCATCAGGAAGTCATTTATTCCGGCCTTGCCGGCCTTCCTCATGATTTCCTCCCGGCCGAAGGCGGTAATCATGATAATCAGAGGAACTTGGGCTAACTTGCTGTCTTGCTTGATGTGTTGAGAAGTTGAAATCCCGTCCATCCCGGGCATCTTCCAGTCCATAAACACAAGATCATAGGGTTTTTCAGCCGACGCCCGGGCCAGTTCCTTGAGCGCCGCGTCGCCGGATTCCACGGCCGTCGTCTCGAACCGAAAAGATGTCAACATCTCGCTCAAGACTATTCGGGCCGCCTCATTATCATCCACGACCAGGACCTTTAAACCGGCCAGGTCAACGGGGGCCGTCTGGGGTTGCTCGCAACCTGACGATATATCGAATCCGGCGGTGAAGGAGAAAGTACTACCCTGGCCAGGTTGACTGGTGACGGAGATATTCCCGCCCATCATCTCCACCAGACTTTTGGAAATGGCCAGACCCAGACCGGTTCCGCCGAACTTGCGGGTGACTGAGGTATCCACCTGGGAAAATGCCGTAAAAAGTTTCTCGGTTTGTTCCGGGGTCATTCCAATACCGGAATCAGTCACGGAAAATCTGATGCGGCAATGCTCCTGATTGGCGTCCACAAGTCCGGCTTTTACCAAAATATGGCCCGACTCTGTAAACTTAACGGCATTATTGGTCAGGTTGATCAAAATCTGCCCCAACCGGAGGGGGTCACCTATAAGAGTCCGGGGAACATCATTGGCCAGATGGACGATAAGTTCGATGCCTTTTTCAGCCGCTTTGACGGATACCATGTTGGCCACATCGGTCATTAGGTTATCCAACCGGAAATCAATGGCCTCCATCTCCAACTTGCCGGCTTCAATTTTAGAAAAATCAAGAATGTCGTTAATAATACCCAGGAGCGATTTGGCCGAAGATTCTATCTTGGTCAGGTAATCGCGTTGCTTTCCGGTGAGTCCGGTCTTTAGGGCCAGGCTGGAGAATCCGATGATGGCGTTCATAGGTGTTCTGATCTCATGGCTCATATTGGCCAGAAACTCGCCCTTTGCCCTGGTGGCGGCTTCGGCTGCCTCGCGCTCTTTTTCAGCCTGTTCCTTTTGCTTGCGTTCATCGATGTCGATCAATGTGCCTTCATAATGAACCAACTCCCCCTGGTCACTAAAGACCGAGTAAAGAGATATGGCGCCCCAGAATGTGCCGCCGTTTTTACGCCGGAGCTGGTTTTCAAAATTAATCACCCGGCCATGCCGGTAAAGGGTTTCAAGTAACCTTTCGTGGTCGGTTGGATCAACATAGCACTGGGTGGCGATGTCTTCGACGGAACTGGTTAGATCTGTTGGCGAGTCATAGCCCAGCAGCCTGGCCATAGATGAGTTGGCGTTGAGGTACCGGCCTTCGGGAGTGGACTGGAAGAGGCCCTCAATCGCGTTTTCAAAGATATCCCGGTATTTCTTTTCCGATTCAGCCAGGGCGTCTATATTTTCCTGCAACTGACGGGACATGGAAGAAAAGGCGTGGCCTAGAACATCATTTTCCGATAGGGGTTTTATTTTCAAACCAAAGTCGCCCGCGGCGATGGACGTGGCAGCCTTTGCTAATGTTTTAAGATAGATGGACATATTCAAAAATGCGTGACCCAGGACATCGTGCGGAGAGCGAGGCTCGATCTGGGCGCCTAAGTCACCTGTAGAGACGCTGGCGGCGACTTGGGCCATGTCGTTTAAGTAATTGATCATCTGATGGAAAGCTGAGCCTAGGACGTCATCTTTTGATTTTGGATCGGCCTCCTGCCGGACATCGCCCGAAGCGATAGCTATGGATATGGCGGCCATTTGGTTTAGATACGAGGCCATATTTTGAAAGGCCTTCATTAGCCGGTCGTTTTCGGAGCGTTCCTTTACTTCCACCAGAAGATTTCCTCTGGCGATCTCATCCGCCAGCCGGGTGGTCTCACTCATGGCGTCGATTAATATATTCAAATTTTCTTTAGTTGCATTAAAATCACCGCTAAATGAGGCGGTGACCTTTTCCGGGATATCCCCCTTGGCAATCAGTTCGATTATTTCTGCAGCCACACGGAAGGGACGGACAAAGGCGTCGATGACATTGTTTACCCCAATGATCAGATTACGCCAATCCCCGGCGAAATCGGCCGCCTGCCCTCGGCTGTTTAGCTGGCCGTCGCTGATGGCCTTTATCAGCCAATCCGTCTCCGTTAGCGCCAGGCCGATGGTTTCTTTCATATGACTAAAGGCGTTGGCCAAATCACCGATTTCGTCCCGCCGCCGGACAGCGATATTTTTGCTGAAGTCCCCATCGGCGATGGAGATGGCGATATTAACCAACTGTTTTACCGGACTGATGACAATCTTATTCAGCATCACAAACAGAAAGGATAGAAGAACCAAATTCAAGGTGATCACCGTGAGTAATAATTCATGCATCCGGCGGTTTAGATGTTCCTCCATGAATTGTTTGGTTATATATATCTTAACAGTGCCAATCGTTTTGGCTGCGTGTTTAATATTTTGGCTGCGGTAAATATAATCTCCGGAAATATCATCCCGGGCAGTGGTCAAACGCCATCGTTCATCCCTTTTTCTTCCGTCGGACATATCCGGAGCCGACACTAAAATGGCGAAGATTCTTTTGTCGGTCATTTCTGAAACGATTGTCTTGCCAGCTAATGGATCGTCCATTTCCCATAGGGGAAAAACCAAAAGTTGAGACAGCCGTTCAATTTGAGTATCAGCCAGATCATTTAGTTCCTTCAGGGCATCGGATCTGGTATGAACATATTCGTAACACCCAAATAAGGCTAATACTCCGGTGATGATAGCCACAAGTATTATGCCTATTTTGAACTGAATAGTACACTTCCAAGATCCTCTATGAGTTGAATCCGGTTTCATTATCTCCTTTCTCTGATATCGTTCATGTTGTTGGTAGCCATCTCCTTTAATTTCTTAAGTTTAGCTTGATGTTATCTGATCGGGACGGCCTCCTGCCGTCATTAACCATAAGGGGGACTATTACTTTGATGATAAAGAAAAATTTTAACATCCGGTGCATTCATCTTAACCGTCGGACCATGAGGCCAAGCCGGGGACCTGAGATTACTGTTTAGTTGTAGACCAGTTATTCCTAAAAAGGTATTTAAACTTCTCCATCTGGATGAACCATTCCGCCGGAATATTCCCTTTACCATAATACTTCTCCAATATTTGCTTGTACTTACCATCGGAGATAATTTTATCCAACCCTGTTTCATATTTCCTGCCCAGTTCGCCGCCCCCCGGATAGTCTTTGTCAAACATTATGGCCAAGGGTTGAACCGATTTGGATATTTCGATTTTTTCAAAATCAGGCGACTCCAGAGGAAATAATTTATTAATTGTAAATATTCCAGACACTTCTATCACAGCGCACAAATCAATCCGACCGTTTTTCAATTTCTTAAACAAAGAGGTTTCAGAATTACTCTCTTCCACCTTTATGCCCAGTTTATCAAAATAAGACCTATCCTCCAGGGCGCCACGCATCACCCCCAAGGTATAACCTTTCAAGTCGGCTAGTGTTTTATAAATTATCCCTTGGAGGTGATTTGGCCGGTAGTAGAAAAAGGAGGATCGAAAAACGGCGATGACAATGAACGAGCTGAATTCTTGCCCGGCGAAATTCTCCGGATCGCCCAGATGATTATGCTTTAGATCCTTTCGCAGCCTTTTGATGGGTATATATCGGATGACGCTCCGGACGTTGATTTCCCGAGATATGGTGTGAAGTATTTCACCGGCCATGCCGTCCTCAGGCAAAGCCGGTGAGCACAGGGGAGGCGTTTCACTGGAACCGAACTCTATGATTTCTTGACCAATCGCTGTCCCGGCTTCCATGCGACACAGCAGGGCCAACAAAATCAGGATAATTCTAATAATCATGCCGAGCCTTAATTAGATCAAAGTGATTTATTAAAATCCGCCGTATAGTTCCGGCTTGTAAGCCGGGGAGCAGCCCGCCTCCTGGTTCGGCAAAACGATCCCCCGGAGTGAGTCTCATTGGTTAAGGAGTGCTTTTAATTGCGTCATCGCCTCTAAAGAAACCTGACCTTTTCCCAGTCCTTTTTCCAGGATCTGAATATACTCTTTGCTTTCAATCAATTTTTTCAATCCCTGTTTAAATTTGCCGGCCAATTTCTCTCCCTGCGGGTGTTTTTTATTAAAAATCAATGACACCGGCTGGGTTTGCACCTTAGTCAGATAACACGGCACAAAAATGAGATGTTTCTTTTCATTATCGGATAAATCCGTCAATCCCAGAGCGGCAACGGCGTTCTCGTTAATCAAAGAATACTTAATCAAACTCAAGGAGGGCAATATCTTGACCTCAACCTCCACGCCTTCCACTTTTAGAGCTTGTCGGATAACTTCAGACAAGGGGCCGCCTTTTTCAGCGGTCATTTTTATCAACGGCGGAATTTCATAAATAAATATTTCCAATTTGGTCTTTTCGGCGCCAAACATTTCAGGCGCGAACCGGGGAGCGGTGGCCCAGGCCCGCCCCGCTAAGATCAAGCTCAGGATCAAAACCCATCCCCAAACGATGGCTACCTTAGAATCGTGGGTCTTTTTCATACCCTTAATCCTTTCTTAAGGCCGGCTTGACATTTGAACCCGGTTGGTCGATCAACGCTGATGAAGATAGGGTTAAGAGCTTTTCCCATAGGTTGACATGAAATTGAAAGGGGAATGTTTGAGTCATCAAAATAGTTATTTTCTCCTCTTTAGGATCAACACTAAACCTCGTGGAATAAATCCCGGCCCATTCATAGGCGCCGACGCTTCCACTGTCTACCTCATGCCCGCGATCCATTTCAATGGCGAATCCCAGCCCGAATTTCCAACCCTTGCTGTGCAAAAAATCGGCGTCGGAAGCACCTATGTGATTGGTCGCAGTCATCAATTCTATGGTTTTCCGGCTTAGCACCCGGACTCCGTCCAATTCCCCATTATTCAACAGCATCTGACAAAACCGATAATAATCATAAGCTGTTCCGTTAAGACCGGCGCCCCCGGAAAGATACTTTCCCGAAGTTTTATACGCGTCATCGGGGCAGAAAATAAATTCACCTATCTGAATCGGGCCCTTAGTCAGCTTCTTGAGATGGCCCTGCCAATCAGTTTCCCAAAGAGGTGAGATTCGGCTTTGCTTTTCAGCCGGCGTATAAAAATAGGTGTCTTTCATTTTAAGCGGCTTAAAAATCTTCTCTTGCATGAATTTGTCTAAGCTCATGCCGGAAACCGCTTCCACCAGATAGCCGGACACTTCAGGGGCCAATCCATACACCCAGGAATCACCGGGATGATCAAAAAGTGGCATCGTGGCCAGCTTTTTGACCATGTCGCCGGTGGCGGTGTCGGGTAGACATAAGCAGTCGGAGACCCCGGCCTCTTTATAAAATTTGGTCATTAACTTATGTTTTTGATCCGGAAACCAATCGGCAAAAAAACGGTAGCCAATCCCGGCTTCATGCGATAGAAGATCACGCACTGTAATCTCCCTCTTGGCCGGAACCAATTTATAATCGGGGTTGGACCCTTCCGGCATCAGAGTGATGACCTTAGGCTTCGAAAATTCCGGAATGTAGGCGGAGACGGGGGAGGACATGGCCAGCTTCCCTTCTTCACAAAGTATGGCCACGGCCGCGCTGGTAACCGGCTTAGACATGGAGGCCAGGCGAAATATGGTGTCTTTCTTTATTGGCTTATCCGTGTCCATCATGCCGAATTCTTTAAAATAAACGATCTTTCCTTTCCTGGCGATCAGAACCACGGCCCCCGCGATCTTTTTCTCATCCACATGCTGATGCATCAATTCATCAACTCGAGTCAGTCGTTCCGAAGACATCCCCACCGTTTCCGGCGCCGCTGTTTTATAGCCCTCTTGCCCCCAACCGGTGGAAGACAACGCCAGGATGATAACTATGATATTAATAACGCCAATTTTCTTTAACATGTTGAAACCTCCTTAGATCGTTGGTTGTTATTAGGAAACCAAAGCGATAACAAAATTGATTCATTGCATAATCAATTCAACACAAAAAAACGGTGGGCCCAAAAATAGAATGTTTATAGTGCACCGTGTCAGACCTGGCCCTGGGGTCCTGCTTTCTATTCCGGCCTCTCCGTTGGGACACATGATGACCGGCCGATCCAATGGATGATTCCCGCCACCAGACCGGTCCAGCCGGTCTTGTGCCCAGCCCCCAGACCGGCCCCATTGTCGCCATGAAAGTACTCATAGAATAATATGTTATCCCGCCACAGGGGGTCAGTCTGAAATTTGGTGCTGCCGCCATAGACCGGACGGCGGCCGTGGTCGTTCCGCTTAAAAATGCTCACCAATCTGTGGCTGATTTCCAGAGCCACCCGGCCCAGAGTCATCATTTTCCCGGAACCGGTGGGACATTCGACCATAAAATCGTCACCATAGTAGGAATGGAAGGACATCAGGGCCCAGATCAGCAGAAAATTGGTGGGAAACCAGATGGGGCCACGCCAATTGGAATTGCCCCCGAATAAACCGGTGTCGGCTTCCGCCGGCTGGTAATCAATCCGATATTCTCTCCCTGAGGCGGTGA
>JADFXY010000250.1:0-6117 GCA_015233355.1 Deltaproteobacteria bacterium
CGTCTAAGGCCATCCCGACTACCGCCCAGTTGGGTGTTTACAGCCTGTGGATCTGTTGTAAGGTGCCGTCTCCTCTCATTGTCTGATGGTTTGATCAACTTGGGGAAGAATGTGACTATAGGTGGAATTCCTCCCGATGCCTAGACTGAACGGGGCGGATGACAAGACGTTCGGCAACTCCACGATCCGGTTCTGATATCCGGTTCTTCTGATATTGTACCGGCAGACGGCGGCGACTTGAACCGTCGGCCGATCTCCTGAACTCTTTCCCAGGGCGATTGGCAGGCTTTATGGGCTGTCGAACCAGGTCATTAAAAAAGCGGTCAGGTCGCGGTGTTGGAGATGAGCCCATATCTCCAGATCTAGTCTCTTAGCAGAAACGTCAGGTCAGGTCAAGGAAAATGCCGCTATATCGGCAATAGCTCTAATAGCGGCAAAACATAAAGTCCGAACGAGGCGGCATCGAAGCATAATATCTGATAATTATTCAATTTTATCTCAAATCAAATATTGGCATCTTTGTTGCAATTCTTTCGTTCTAAAAGATGGGTCAATGCCATGTTCAAAATAACTATAACTAAACGCACTCACAAACAGATTTTTATCAGGGTCGATGGTCCTCTAATTGGGCCGACGGTGGCCGGCCTGAGAAAGATCTGCTTTGAATGTATTGAAAAAAAACGACGTCCCAACCTCGACTTGCGGGGTGTGACGCAGTGCAGCCAGTCCGGTGTCGCTTTGCTGAAGCAACTACAGGACCGGGTCGACTATTCCGGGTGTCCCCTCTTCGTCCACTCATTGATCACGGCCGGCACTGACGCCGAAGACCCTGCTCCCAATCAAGATCATTAGCCCCAAAAACTAAAACGCAATGAGCCACCCGATTCTTTTTTTGTCTAACCTGGTCAACGATAACTCATTTTGTGCCCTAAGGAGGTCCTAATCATGGCAATTTCAGATGTAAAATCGGGAATTGAAGGAATGAAGAGTGTTTTTAACAAAGACTGCGCCATCGGAGTAGATGCGGTTTTTCAGTATGTCATCACCGGTGAGGAGGGCGGCAACTGGTCAGTTACGGTTAAAGATCAGACCTGCACCGTTAACGAAGGGATGGCGGATAGTCCCAATGTCACTTTAACCATGGCCGCCCCGGACTACCTGGATCTGATCAATGGGCGGCTTAACGGCATGACGGCCTATATGACCGGGAAGCTCAAGATAGGTGGAGATTTGATGCTTTCTCAAAAATTAATGACCATGTTCCCGGCCAATTGATGGTCCTGCCGGGATTTATTAATTGCTTTAATGCGTACGCCGCTCCCCAACCATGACATATGATTTAATAGGGGTCAACACCCTCATTAATCCCTCTTGCCGGTCGCTGTTCTATGGCGGCCGGTGGCGGGGAACAAAAGAATCGGATCATAAATTGCCTATGCCGAGACAAGGGACTCCTGCGCCCGTCCTGCATTCCATGATCGTAAGAGAGGATGATAGCCATGGGAATTAACTATTTCAAACGGAACGAAAGAGAATTCCGGTTCATCTTGCACGAATATATCGACACCGCCAAACTATTGTCCCTGGATGCTTATAAGGACTTTTCCATGGATGACTTCGACATGATTCTGGACCAGGCCATGAAGGTCTGCCGGGAAGTGATCGGCCCGCCCAATACCGACGGAGACCGGGAAGGTGTCAAGTTTGAAGACGGTAAAGTGACCGTGCCCAAATCCTTCCATGAGTGTTGGCGGGTCATGGCCGAAAACGGCTGGATGTCCTTAACCAACAGTCCCGAATATGGCGGCCAGGGCTTGCCGCTGGTGGTCGGCGGTGCGGCCAGCGAATTCTTCATCGGGGCCAACATGGCCTATATGTGTTACCCTGGTCTGTCCATAGCCAGTGGCCGGGCGATTGAGACCTTCGGCTCGGACAAAGACAAACAGCTCTTCGTGGAAAAGATGTTCACCGGTGTCTGGGGCGGAACCATGTGCCTGACCGAACCCCATGCCGGGTCGGACGTCGGCTGGCTGGCCACCAAGGCGGTTAAGGACGGCGATTACTACAAAATCGAAGGGACCAAAATCTTCATTACGTCCGGTGATCATGACCTGACCGAAAACATCATCCACCTGGTCCTGGCCCGCATCGAAGGCGCTCCTGTCGGAACCAAGGGAATCTCCTTGTTTATCGTCCCCAAAATCTGGGTTAACGAGGACGGCAGCTTAGGTGAGCCGAACGACGTAAGCACCGGCGGCGTGGAACACAAGATGGGCGTGGCCGGGTCCGCCACTGCCGTGTTGAACTTTGGGGAAAACGGCAAATGCCGGGGCATCTTGTTGGGCGACCCGCATACCGGGATGTCAAAGATGTTTCAGGTCATGAACGAAGCCCGGTTGGCCGTGGCCTTGCAAGCATTGGGCCTCACCGGCTCAGCCTATCACAATGCCTTGGATTACGCCAAAGAACGCCTCCAGGGGCCCCTTTTCACCGACCGCGCGGGTAACCGAGTCCGGATTATTGAGCATGAAGACGTCCGCCGGATGTTGATGAACCTGAAGTCCGGTGTGGAAGCCATGCGGGCCTTTACTCTTAAATTGTTCTTCATGATTGACCTGGCCCATCATTCTTCAGACCCCACGGAAAAGTCCAAAATGGCCAAACGGGTGGAACTGTTTGTGCCGCTGGCCAAATCCTACACCACTGATCTGGGTTACCAGCTCATCCGGGATGCCATCCAGGTCCTGGGCGGCGCCGGTTATACCAGGGAATTTCCCTTAGAGCAATATGCCCGGGACATTAAAATTTGCTCCATCTGGGAAGGAACGAACTATATCCAGGCCCTCGACCTGATCGGGCGGAAACTGCCTATGGACGGCGGAGGGGTGTTCAAAGACTGGATTGATGAGGTGTTCGCTTTTGTGGATCAAAACAAAGAAGACGAAGCCTTTAAGACCGATTTGGAGGCCCTGAAGAAGGCTGCCGGCCAGGTGGGCGATATCAGTATGCGGTTCATGAGATATTTCCAGGAAGGCCGGCTCCGGCTCATCCCCTTGATGGCCACCCGATTCCTCGACTCATTCGCCGAAACGGCTTTTGCCCACTGCCTCCTGGAACAGGGCCTGATCGCCAAGAAAGCCCTGGCCAATACTCCGGCCGACAGTTCGGATGCCGCTTTTTACCGCGGCAAGATAGAAACAGCCAAATATTTTGCGCGTAACATCCTGCCCAACGCTTTTGGCCGTTACCGCGCCCTGGTCACCGAAGACACGTCCGCCCTGGATATTCCCGAAGAGGGTTTCTAAATATCCAGCACCCGGCAACACTCTTCCCCGGCCCCGGACTCTGATGCAGATAACCTGCCAGAACCTGGGGCCGTTTTTTGTTCAGGCTCAATCCATAATTGATGTTCCGCGAGCCTCGGTTTCCGGTCGCACCTTTCTGGTTATTAGTTGGATGCGACCCGAACCCACAACGAACAACACGCAACACGTAACCCGTAACCCGCAACACCATCGACAGACCAGGGTGCATTTATACTTAAATAAACTATTACAGATAATTTTATATTTGCATAATTTGATGGATGTTGTTAAGATTGCCCCGTTCCTCGGCCCGATCCCCCCCTGGAAAAAGCTTGACAACGCATGATCTAAGAGATTTTCCAACATAAAGAAAGACTGACGATAATTGATGGAAGAGCTTAAGTGCGATGGAGCGGCCGATGAATGATTTGTCTAAATGCCCGATACTGGTTGTGGATGACACTATGATTAAGATACCAGCACAAGGGGAGGCCGGGTTATGAGAGATTTGTCTAAATGCAGCGTCTTGGTGGTCGATGATACCGAAACCAACGTGGACATTTTGGTTGATATTTTAGGGGATGACTATGAAGTCAGGGTGGCCATGGATGGTCCGGGCGCGCTTGAGACCGTCGCAATGGCTCCCCCTGACCTGATTTTGCTCGATATTATGATGCCCGGCATGGATGGACATGAAGTTTGCCGGAAGCTGAAGGCAGACAACAAGACCAAGAATATTCCGATAATCTTTGTGACCGCACTCCAGGGAGAAGAGGATGAGGCCAATGGTTTTGCGTTAGGGGCGGTGGACTATATCACCAAACCTTTCAGACCGGCTACCGTCACGGCCAGGGTGAAGACACACCTGGAGTTGAAATTGTCCCGGCAAGACCTGGAAAAACAAAATGAGTGGTTGAAAGAACATATTCGGATCAAAGAAGAAGTGGAAAGAATAACCCATCATGACCTGAAAACCCCGTTGAGCGCCATGATCAGTGTTCCCGGCATGATCATTAAGGAACAAACCAACCTGACCCCGGAACAGATCGAACTTCTCCAAATGCTGGAGGAGACCGGGTATCGAATGTTGGATATGATCAACAGCACCCTCGATCTCTATAAAATGGAAACGGGGCAGTATCAACCGCAGTTAGGCCCTGTGGATCTGCTCAAGTTGGTTAATGAAATCAGGGGAGAAACACGTGAACTAATCCAATCGAAAAACCTGTCTGTAGTCAGCCTGGTGCGCGGCCGATCACCTCTTCCTGCCGATTCTTTTATAGTCCAAGGCGAAGAGATGCTTCTCTACTCTATTCTGGCCAATATATTGAAAAACGCGGTGGAGGCTTCTCCGGCAGGTGAAAAGGTCAGGATTGCCTTCGACGATCGAGAATCACAAGTGATGGCCATAAATAACAGGGGAGTAGTACCGGAGGAGGTTAGAGAAAGATTCTTTGAGAAATATGTCACGTCGGGCAAGCCAGGCGGCACCGGACTGGGCACTTACTCGGCCAGACTCATGGCTGCAGCCTTAGGCGCCGAAATTCGCATGGAATCTTCCGAAAAGTCGGGGACCACTTTATTGATTAAGTTTCCTCGGCCGACGGACACCCCGGCCGCGATTCCTGCGGTTATCCCTGGAGCAGTCGTTGTTGGAGCGGCTACCTATAAGGTCGTGCCGCCTATCTCGGTTAAAGATGACTCTGCTCAAACCGCTTCCCCCGATGGTCAATTTGTGGGGGCGCTCCGGGTGAAAGTGCTTCCCGGCGCGGGGGGCATGGCCAAAAAATCCGGCAGAGACGCTCAATTACAAGCGCTTGGTGTGCAGGGACCTTCTCCCAAGAGTGATGCCGCCCCGGTTAGGAGCGACTCCGGTCAACACAGTAGAGACATTAGAATTTTGGTCGTGGATGACTCTCTTATGATGCGCCAGACGATTAAAGGAATCTTGCGCCAGATGGGTTTCAACAATATCGTTTTAGCGGCAAACGGAGAGCAGGCAAAACTGGAAGTGGACAAAGAAGGATTTGATCTGATCGTCTCTGATTGGAATATGCCCAATATGACCGGTATCGAGTTGCTGAAATATATCCGGTCCGTCGCTCAATTGGCGAATACGCCATTTATTATCCTAACCGGTGAAATAAGGCAGGAAAACGTGCTGGAGGCGATTCATGCCAAAGTAAATGAATATATCCTGAAACCTTTCACGCCGGACTTGTTGAGAAAAAAGATCATGCGGGTCATGAAGAAATGATTTGATGAAGATTTGGAATCATTAGGGTTGTCTTAACACGCGGGTAAACGATCCCACCCTTGAGACGGGGAGCGGTCGCTTCATGTAACTAACTAATCGATTGAAGGAGAAAATCCATGATGGAGAATTGCAGAACCAAACCTCTGTGGCTGATCATGTTCGTGGCTGGGCTGATCATGTTGTCCCCGAACATCTCGTCGGCCGACGACAACAACTTCTACATCGGCGTGACCGGACAAGGCGCCCCCTTCCTGACCGGAAATGCCGACAAGCAGTTAGACACCCTCTATAAAGATGCTTTTGGCGTCGGGTGGGGCGTTGGAGTCGAGGGGGGCTATCGTTTCGCCGAATTTTTTAGCGTCCAGGCCGGCGTCGGATACGAAAAGTATGTGGGCAGCACCTTCGAGGGGAGAACGTTTGACGACCTGAACATTATCCCGGTCTATGCCGGTGGCAAATTCCATATCCTGACCAATAAATTCCTTGTGGATCCCTATATCCGGATCGATCTGGGCGCTGCCCGTCTTAACTCCGTCGAGTCGACCTATAACGGAT
>JADFXY010000250.1:6365-6844 GCA_015233355.1 Deltaproteobacteria bacterium
ACCAGGGCCGGTTGTCGGTCAAAGCCTCAAAATCGGCCGTGTGACGTATACCCGGATCTATGGAATCGAGTAACCGTTTCACCGCCGCCACATCAACCTCAGGTTGTCACGCAGTCAAGGGCCGGGTTATTTGACCGCCCCGTTTACTCTGACTTGGGACAAACCGACCCCGATACGAATCCCCTTCGATGACTATCAGATGGGTGTTTAGCCGAAGTCCGTCCACTTCCGGATGAACCTTGTCTGATCTTGTGTTACAACTGTTTAAAAAATAATGATAATAACATTAGTGACACACCTGATGCTTTTCGAAAATGCAGATTGCAGATCAATGTCATTGACTTAAGGGTGCGGACAAACGAGCTAATTTTTTTTAAAATAGACCATTCCGATTAAGCCCCAACGGGGCGCTCTAAGTTAGCCCAGGGCAACGCCCTGGGAAATACGACAGGTTACGTGTCAGCGGGATGGTCAGGAGG
>JADFXY010000251.1:0-6842 GCA_015233355.1 Deltaproteobacteria bacterium
GCTTATGACCGTCTTAATAGGCATGTGAACATAGGCGTCATTCCAGAGGGCGATCAACATATTCGTTTTTCCGGCCATGCCGGCATGTACCGCTAATTGCCCCAGAAATCCACAATAAATCCGGTCATTGGCGTTGGCCGGGACGCTCCTGATAGTGTAACTCGGATCGATATACTTCAGGTTTACGGTGAAATTGCGCGACTTAAAGTAGGCGTTTATACTGTCTTTTAGATACACCCCAATGTCGCCTAACTTGATGTTGCCCGAGGCGTCCTTGCCCAGTTCCTCCTGCTTAAAGAACTTCTGCCCGGCGCCCTCTGCCACCACGATAACCGCATGGCCGCTGTGCTCGATGCGGGTCTGGAGTTCCGCAAAGAAGCCATGTTCCCCCTCCAGGTCGAAATCCGCCTCCGGGATGAGACAAAAGTTGACGTCCCGCTGGGCCAGGGCCGCGTTGCAGGCGATGAAACCCGAATAACGCCCCATGAGCTTGACCAGACCGATCCCGTTGGGGGCGCCCAGGGCTTCCTGGTGGGCGCTCCGGATGACCTGGGTGGCCACTTCGACCGCCGTGTCGAAACCAAATGACCTGCTCAAGTAATTGATATCATTGTCAATCGTTTTCGGTATCCCGATTACTGAAATCTTCAGGCCGCGATTGGCTATTTCCTCACTGATCTTTTCCGTCGCCCGCAAGGTGCCGTCCCCGCCGATGGAGAACAGTAACCCAATATTCAACCTTTCCAAGGCGTCAACCATTTCCCCCACGTCTTGTTGCCCTCGGGACGATGACAGAAACGTGCCTCCGGCGTTATGGACGTCCCGGATAACCTTGGGGGTAAGTTCAATAACCTCGTGACCATACTTGGGGATAAGCCCTTCAAAGCCGTACCTGATCCCTAGAATGTTCACTACCCCGTAGTTGTGATACAGGTCCAGGACCGTGGCTCTGACCACTGAATTAATCCCGGGGCATAACCCGCCGCAGGTAACAATGGCGCATTTGAGTTTCTTGGGGTCGAAATAGATCTTTTCCCTAGGCCCGGCCAACTCGAAGGATAAAGGTTCCTCCCCGTCGGCCATGGATTTTTTGAGTGTCTGGAAGAGTGGATCGATCACCACCCGGTCCTGATCGGTGATAAATGTCTTGGAATTTTTGTAACCGCCCTTGATCATCCTCTCTTTTAACGGGGAGTCGATCTTGGGTTCCCCAATCCGGGCGATGTCGGTCACGGGTGGATGGGTAATGGTAGGCGACAAGAGTGTTTGCTCGGCCATAGATAGAACCTCACGTCGACCAAAAGGTTACAAAATAAATGGGGTAGGGCGCCTACCCGGAGGATGACGGGACGGTCACCCGGACGATCGCAACAGACTGCCGGGAGCGGGTTAATCATAAGTTCGTAACAGGACGTATATGGCCCCCGGGCCACCGTCATAGGGCTGAGCGCTGGCAAAGCCCAGCACCATTTTTTTTATTTTGCCTCGGGTTAACCAGTTTCTGACCAGTTGCTTCAGGACCGGGGTATTCTCCTTGGAGTTACGCCCTCGGCCATGAATGATCAAGACGCATCGCAATCCCCGATTATAAGCGGAAATCACGAAGTTCTCGACATTCAGCCTGGCTTCCTCGGCGGTCTGCCGGTGCAGGTCTAAATGGGCTTGAATGGCCAGATCACCGTCTCGCAGCGATTTCATGATGCTAGGGTTTAGTTCCGGGTCAGACCACTCCATGTACTCATCGCTAAAAGAATAGTCCAGCCGACCCCGCCCGGAAACCAGGTCGGACATGAAGGCCAGGACGTCGGCGTCCTCGCGGGACAGGGGCTTGGGATGGACCTCACGGCATTTATTCTTTTTGCCTTGCGACGGGATTTTATCATCATGGTCAATGGGAACGACTCCGGCCATGGATTCAACGAACATCTGCCGCTCGCGGTCATCGACAGGGGGAGGAAGGGGGACCGGGCGGGGAGCGGGAGGCGGTATGGCTTCTACCTTTGGTTGTTTTTTTATGATGTTATGCAGATTAGCGAAGGGGGCGTTAAACGCCGGCTCAACCGGAGGTGCGACTTTCTGTTCCGGTCGATCTTTCTTTTTTGTCCGGCGTTTTTTGGTGGCCATCTTATCGCTTCTATAAATGAAGATTATTGCCCTCCGGGCGGGCTGTCCACAATCGTAGCTAGTCCGGGATGGGGCTATTAATAACCGCTTCTTTGATCAGGGATATCAAATCGTTTTCGGCTCCAGAGAAAAAGTGGTCAGCCCCGGGAATGACCAGGACCTTGTCGCCCAAACCGAGTGGGGTCAATGCGGCTGACAATTGTGGTAACGGACAAAAATCGTCCCGGTCACCCACCGCGATAAGCAAAATGCGATCCTTAGCCGCCACAAAATCCACCGGCATAACGGCGACCGGTGGGGCCACCAGGATCTGCCGGGGTGATTGTTTTCCGGTCCAATCGGCTGTCAGATTAGCCCAGGCGCCGAAAGAATACCCGGCCAGGTAGGTGGCGGGTCGGTCCGTTTGCTGGTAGAGAGCGTTCAAGGCGGCGTTCACGTCTTGTGGTTCGTCACCGGAAGCAGGCGTACCCTGGCTGGCCCCCACGCCTCGGAAATTAAACCTCAGGGTGGTCATCCCGACCTGCTGCAAGGCGAATACCAGGGCTTCTACTACATTATTTAACATTGATCCGCCATAGGCCGGATGCGGGTGTGAGATAACCGCCGCGTCCGTCCCTGTCCCCTGCGCCAGCAAGCCCTCCAAAAGATATGGGCCGGAGGGGAAAAAGACCTTTTTTTCATTGTATATACGCATCATGGGCAGTACCATAACATATATTGAAAACTATGTCAAATGAACCTTAATCAAGCCGGCTGAGTCACTGCCGAGGCGGCGCAGCGGCCATAAGACCGGCGGGGCAGGGGGGAACGGGCAGATGGAACATCTTAACAAAATTGGTAAGGTACGATGTTTCAATTGACTTTTCCGGCCTGATCATGATATAAATCGAAGAGCAATACTATGAAAATATCTCAGTCAGAACATTAGATTGTCGAGACATTTGGTACCGGGCGGATGGTCGGCTGTCTGTCTTTGGTAACACGGGAGTTTTTTAGTATAACTTTAGTTTATGTGATAACACTATAACCAAGTTTTTCTGCCTTATATTGTATCCGGCCGTGGAGTCCGCGCCCCTGCCTCTATATCTTAATATAAGGCCAATTATCAAGGAGGTAATAATGCACAGAAAACAACTGGGCGCCATTTTTATTGACTTTGAAAACCTGGCCATTGCCTTAACCAACCAGTATGGCTTGCCCCGGGCCGAAGCCGAGACCAAAACTGTTGATATTATCGCTAAAATACTACGCTACATGGAAAGGAAATTTGATATCAATCTGGTGATACGACAAGCCTTCGCCAACTGGCCCAACTATCCCAGTGCCGTCACCGAACTTTATGCCATGGGCATCAGAACTCAGAACGTCAAGGCGGCGCCCCAAAAGAACAGTGCTGATATTGAGCTTTCCCTGTCACTGCAAGAAACTATGTTGACCCGTGACGTGGATATTCTAATTGTCGCCGCAGGAGACCGCGATTATATTCCCATTGCCATGCGTATCCGAGAAGCCGGACGCCAGGTCAAGTTTATCAGCTTCAAGAAATGTTTTTCAGGTGATCTTAAAGACTTGGTTGGACAAACCAACTATCTGTACGTTGACACCAACGGAGAAATCACCAGCGAGGACGAAGATCGGGAAGGAGTGGCGGGGGAACGCGGACCCAGAATGAGGGAGCACCGGCAATCCGAACGACCGCCCCGGGAGTTCGCCACCAATCCTGACGTCTCCCCGTCTGACCCATTAACACCTAATGAATATAAGGCATTAGACGCAGCTATCGGTGCTTTCCAGGAATTCGGCCCGCGGTATGGCAGCGTTAAGCTAAGCGGCTTCCTAGTCGACAAATTGGCCTCGGCCTTGCCGGAGTTGAATCACCTGCAACGGAAAGAGGTTTTTAACACCCTGGTGGCTAAGGATATCTTACAAGTGAGAAGTGAAACAGACCCCTGGGGGAACTTCTTCTACGTTTTCTTGTTGAATCGAAATCGTCCGGAGGTGGTTCAGAGAGTTAGCCACCTGGAGAAAGCCGGCCAAGAGGCGGCCAAAAAGGTCGAGGAGGACAAGGCCAGAGGAGAATCCCAGGTGGAAAAATCTGAGACCGCCACCGTAGTCTGGCCCATCAAAGAAGACGGGGTGGAAAAAGCGGCTTTGCCCTCTGGGGACACTATACCGCCGGCCGACTCACCCAATGCCGGGGTCTAAGCGGTAACTCGGCCATAGGACACAGAAAACCCGAATAAAATAGAGAGGACACGGAGATTGTTGTTTTTTTGTTCTCCGTGTCCTTATTTTATCTCCGTGAGGCGCCGAGTTCGGTTTATACCCCGTAGGTGTCTAAATAAGTATTGAATTCCGTCAGGAGTTCTTGATTTATTGGACGCCTCTGACCCGCCACCAGGACCTCAATGCCACTCTCGAAGATGTAGTTCACCACTTCCTTGATTCCGGCCAGGGCGGCCACGGTCAGGCCCGTCTTTTGGGTAAACTTCTCGGACGCATTTTCGCCCCGCCGGCCGACCATTATTCGGCCCTGGTCGTCGTAAACGGCCTCGGTCTGCTGCCTGTCCAAGCCGATCAACAGTCCCGCCAAATGCACCTCTATCCCCAGTCGTTGCGCCTCGTGTTCTATTTTATCCACCATCTCATATTTAGTTCCCATAGATGTGGCCACATCATCAACGAGCAGAACCCGGCAACCATCATAGAACGACCCATTGACCATCAGACTGGCCTTGGTACTGCCCTCGCCGTGGGTCTTGGCCTCTTTACGGTCATATTCGAATAGACGATTTATGCCGTGGTTGTGCCATAAGGCCATAGCCGTGGCCGCGACCAGGCAACTGCCCTTATAAGAAGGGCCGAACAGGACGTCAACCTGATTAATCATCCCGGTTGAGACCAGCATGTCGGCCAGCATCCCGCCTATCTCCCAGGCCAGATGCCCAGTCCGAAACATGCCCATGTTGACGAAGTAGGGGCTTGGCCGCCCATCTTTCAACACCAGGCCCCGGTCAAAGAAAAGCGCCCCGCTCTCAGCCAGCAACCGGGCAAATTTTTTCTGATATGGTTCCATTCAATGTCTCTCCAAAATTATACTTGACGCGGCTATAATTGATGCTTCCGAAAACAGCTTCTTGTTGCCGGTTAGTTGTTGAAGAAAATCAGCACCGAGCAAGCTCGGGCCTGGTATATTCGGTATCCATGAAACCGTAGGACTACCGCCTCCCGGCATATGCCAAAAACTAATTATATCCCAACTAAGCATATCAATAAAGTTTTTTCTTTGGTTCAAAATATTTTCGGCTCGAAATCAGTTGGCATTGGGACACCTTCTATAGGAAATCGTCAATATTAATTTCTCTTGCCCTATCTAATGCAAGGCCAAGTTCTTGCACATATAATCTTGCTTTTTCCAAATCGTCTTCACTCGCCGCCTGTTGAAGTTTGGTAGAATAATCAGCTATCTCTGCAGCACAAACTGTAGCCGCCACGCCTTTGAAGGAGTGAGCTAACTGTGACAGCCTGCTTAAATCACCAATTTCAATGACTTCATTTATTGCTGTCATACGTTTTGGAAGCTCGTCAAGAAAATGACCAAATAATTCAACAAAAAAATCTTTCTTCCGGCAGAATCTTGTTCTCAATGAATCGATGTCAATAACAGGAATTACTTTACCTGTACTTACCTTCCAGTCATAGTCATTCTTATCAGACTGTTTTCCCGTATCAGTTTGTGGAACCGTATCGGTTTGCCGATTAACAAACTGTGGGGCAATCTTGGCAACTTCTTTAATTAATTCATCAAAATCAATTGGTTTGGCTATATAACCGTTCATGCCGAACTGCAAGAATTTCTCTCTATCACCTTTGATGGCGTGAGCGGTCTGGGCGATAATAGGAATCTCCTTATTTGATAAAGTATTTCTGATTTCTTTTGTTGCCTCTAGTCCATCCATTTCAGGCATGGACACATCCATCAAGATCAGATCAAACGCCTGTTTGTTTAACAGATCAAGAACTTCCTTGCCATTGTTGGCCAGAGCCACAGTGTGCCCCAGACCCTTCAGAATCTCTATCCCAAATTTTTGATTTAATAGATCATCTTCAGCCAAAAGTATTCTTAGCGGACTGAGTGTTAAGTGCATATTTTCCTCAGTCACATTATCGGCAATATTATCATCGGTTGACCCGATTGCAACCCTTGCTGTGAAATAAAATGTTGAACCGACGCCTGGACGGCTTTCAACCCAAATACTCCCGCCCATAGTTTCGACTAGCCGCCTGGTTATGGCTAAACCCAGTCCCGTACCTCGGTATCGCTTGGTCGAAGAAGAGTCTCCTTGTACAAAAGCCTCAAAAATTCTATCTAATTGTTCAGGCGGAATGCCGATTCCCGTATCTTCAACTGAAATAAGGAGGGTTAAGTCATTTTGCTTTTGGGGGAGGGAAGTCGAATTATCATATCTCCGAACGTTGACTTTAATCGAACCGGCCGGAGTGTACTTAATCGCATTGCTCAAAAGGTTGGTCAATATCTGTCTAAACTTTCCTTTATCCCCCTTCATAATTTTGGGCAAAGGTGATGATATTTCCATGCTTAGACGGAGTTCTTTTTGCTCTACCGCCGGTTGAAACATATGGATGGTTTCTTTCAACAACTTCTCAAGCTCAAAACCGGTTAAATCCAATTCTATTTTAGCTGCCTCACTTTTAGC
>JADFXY010000252.1:0-6842 GCA_015233355.1 Deltaproteobacteria bacterium
ATCGGATTAAAGAAAATTCAGGGCTTGCAGACTATCAGCTTTGACCAAAGTTCGGGGCTGACCATCGGGGCGACCGCCCTCCTGGCCGAGGTGGCCCGCCATCCGGATATTGTCAAACATTATCCGACCATCGCTCAGGCCGCCAGGGGAACAGCCAATCCCCAGATCCGCAACATGGGGACCGTGATCGGGAATTTGTGCAACGCCTCCCCCGCGGCGGACAATGCCCCCACTCTTCTGGCCATGGACGCCAAGATCCGGATTCGAGGGCCTGAAGGGGAGCGGGCTTTGCCGTTGGACCAGTTTTTCAAGGGCCCGGGAAAGACGGCCCTGACCCCCTATGAAATCGTCACCGCCGTTCATGTGCCGGCCCCGTCGCCAAATACTGGAACGGCCTATCTGAGTCTGTCCGCCCGGGGCAAGATGGATTGCACCGCCGTGGGAGTGGCCGCCATGGTGACTATGGCCGGGAAAACGTGCGCCGGTGTTCGCCTGTTTGTTGGAGCCTGCGGCCCGGTTCCATTACGGGCCCCCAAGACTGAGGATATCCTGCGCGGCCAGGAATTGACGGAAGAGGTGGTGGAGAAGGCGGGAACTCAGGCCTCCGCTGAATCGAGGCCCATTTCGGATATGCGGGCCAGCGGTGACTACCGGACGGAAATGGTGGCTGTCTTGACCCGCCGGGTCCTGAGAGAAGCGCACCAAAGAGCCCTGGCCTGTTGATCGGGCAGAGAGGATGAATAATGAACCAGTTCAGTATCGTCGGTAAGGATGTTCCCAGAAACGACGCCCGGGCCAAGGCCACGGGATCGGCCATTTATACGGATGATGTCAAACTGCCCGGAATGCTTTATGGTCAGATATTGAGAAGCCCTTTCCCCCACGCCCGGATCCTCCATATCGATACCGGGCGGGCGGCTTCCCTGCCGGGTGTCAGGTGTGTCATGACCGGGGAGGATACGCCTAAAGTGAAGTACGGCAACTGGCGTCTGTTTCCCGAGACCCAGGATGAGTATCCGCTGGCCATAGATAAGGTCCGCTTCATCGGGGATGAGGTGGCCGCCGTGGCTGCGGTGGATCCGGATATTGCTCAGGAAGCGCTCAGCTTAATTAAGGTGGAGTATGAAGAGCTTCCCGGGGTTTTTGATGTGGACGCGGCGATTAAGGAAGGCGCGCCGGTTATTCATGACTACTGCCCCAGCAACATCAGCGTCAATCGAAAGATCAAGTACGGTGACATAGACAAGGCTTTTGCTGAATCCGATTATGTCCGGGAGGATACCTTCCACGTCCACGCGGTGAGTCATGCCTATCTCGAGCCCTGCGCCGCCATCGCCCAGTGTGACCTGGACGGCCGGATCACGCTGTGGACTTCAACCCAGGTGCCCTACAGTATCCAGTGCCTCTTGGCTTCTACCCTGCAAATGCGGGAAAACGACATCCGGATCATCAAACCCTTTGTCGGAGGTGGATTCGGCGGGAAGATGGAATTGCGCACCTGGGAATTCTGCGCGGCCTTCATGGCTAAGAAAACAGGCCGACCCGTGAAGTTTACCTTAACCAGAGAAGAGGAGTTTTTGACGGGCCGGCGCCGGCATCCCATGAAAATCCATTCCAAGGTAGGTTTTAAGAAGGATGGGACGCTGACGGCCAAAGACCTAAAAATTTACCTGGATGGGGGAGCTTACAATGCCATGGGACCCACAGCCACCTTTTTATGCGGCAACTTTGGGGCCATGCTCTACCGCTATCCCAGTTACCGCTTTCACGGCCAACATGTGTACACCAATAAGCCTCCGGCCAGCGCCATGCGGGGATTCGGGGCGCCCCAGTCGATTTTTGCCACGGAAAGCCAGATGAGCCTGGCGGCCGAAGAACTGGGTCTTGATCCGATTGACATTAGACTCAAAAACGCCCAGGTCAGTGGAGATACGATTCCGGATGTGGCCACCATATCAAGCTGCGGCTTTATTGAAGCCCTGAACAAAGTGGCTGAAATGAGCGGCTGGAGAGAAAAGAGAAAAACGCTGCCGAAGGGCCGGGGGATCGGGATCGGGTGCTATAGCTTTATTTCAGGCGGCGTGTTCAACTGGTTCAACACCCAGTATCCTTTTTCGGCGGCCGAGGTGAGGGCTTTTGATGACGGCACGGCCCATCTGCTGACCATGGCCGCGGACATCGGCCAGGGGTGCGATACGGTCTTGAAACAAATCCGGGCCGAAGCGTTTGGCCTCAAGAGGGAAGACATCAGAATCACCTCAGCCGATACGGCCATCACCCCGCAGGCCGACTTAGGAGCCTGGGGCAGCCGACTTACCCTGATGAACGGGAATGCCGTGCTTGATGCCGCCAATAAGATAAAGGCCCAGCTTTTCGGAGCTGTCTCGGCTCGATTCAACCTCAATGTCATCCACGAGATAGAGTGCAAAGACGGCAAAGTTTATCCCAAAGGCCGGCCGGACCGGAGTCTTTCCTTTGGCGAAGCTGTGGCTATGGCCCAGAAGATCAACCGTGGCGAGCCCCTGGTGGCGCGGGGATATTACACGCCGAGAAACAAGGGATTGGTTACGCCCTCCTTCAGCTTTGGGGCTCAGGTGGCCGAAGTCGAAGTGGATCAGGCCACCGGGGTGGTTCAGGTTCAGAAGTTTTGGACCGCCCATGACTGCGGCACGGCGATCAACCCGATGGCGGTGGAGGGACAGCTTGAGGGCTCCATCCAGATGGGACTGGGCTATGCTCTGTCGGAGCAATTCGTGATGGAAGGCGGGAAGACTCTGAATACCAATTTCCTGGATTACAAGATGCCGTCGTCCATGGATATCCCACCGAGTGAGGTCGTCCATATCGAAACCTATGAACCGGAAGGGCCGATGGGGGCCAAGGAAGCCGGTGAAGGACTGGCTATTCCCACCGCTCCGGCAATAGCCGATGCCGTGTGTCACGCCACGGGCTACCGGTGCAAAGACCTGCCCATCACCCCCGAGAAAATACTCCGGGCCAAGCGAGAGAGATGAACCCGCGGGCCAAGGTCGCCGACTAGAGTCTGAAGAGGAACCGATGACGGGAAACAAAGCAATTGCCGCCCTGGTGCTGGCGGCAGGGTATTCATCCCGAATGGGGGCGTTGAAGCCGTTGCTGCCCCTGGGACAATCCACGGCCTTGGAAGAGGTGGTCAGACGATTTCGCCAGGCCGGGATTGCGGACATCAGGGTGGTCACCGGACATCGAGCTGAAGAGATCGCCCCGGTCCTGGATCGCCTGGGCGTCAGGCAAGTCTTCAACGCCGAATATGACAAAGGCATGTTTTCCTCTATTCGGGCGGGACTGGGCACCCTCGGCCCCGGCATTGATGCCTTCTTTTTGCTGCCTGTAGATATTCCATTGATCAGACCGGGAACGATCACTGCCCTGGTCCAGGCGCGGAGGCAGCATAATGCCGATGTCATTTACCCTTGCTTTGAAGGCCGCCGCGGGCATCCGCCTCTGATCTCCACAGCTTGTGTGGCCGACTTGCCGCAGGATCAGGCCGGGGGACTAAGGGCTTATCTGGCTCAGCACGATGGGCCGGTCCTCGATCTGGAAGTGTTGGATGAATTCATCCTCAACGACTTCGATACGCCCGAAGATTATCAGCGGTTACAACTTATCTTCACCAAGGAGGATATCTCGACGGAACGGGAGTGCCGCGCCCTCTGGACCAGATACAATGTTCCGGAAAATGTGATCGCTCACTCCCGTTTGAGGCCGTCTTCTGCCGCGAGTTAAGACGTTCCTTGGAGATCCGGGATGATCGGTGGGGTTCAGGACGAAGGCGCCCTGTCCATCAGAACAAACTGTGAAACCTTAATTATGGGACTCTGTTAGGGCCTGAGTGAATTCATCCAGATTCTTGGCCATGATGGCCTGCTTGTGCAAGTTCTTTAGAGTGCCTATATCCTCCAGTCTGCTTATGGCTTCCACAATCAGAGCTGGAACCTGGCCAAATCGGATTTCCAGGCCGTCAATAACGTCTTCCCTGGCATTTCTTAGGATACCTTGCTGAAAACCTTACTGGACGCCCTTCTGTACTCCCTCATCAAATATGGTTTCCCTGATTGTAGGCATAACGTCACCTTCCCGGCCGGCCTATGCCTTATCGAAAAAATGGTCCAATTCTTTTGTGGTTAGTTTATCTCTGTCGAGAAGATACTGCCCCACGGTCCTCAAATAATTATCCCGGCTCCATCCGGCAGGCAACTCAGTAGATATCCGGGCCAGTTCAGTCAGCTTAGCCGGTAGGTTATCATCGTTGATGTATTTCTGAAGCAACAAGGTCATCCGGGTCTTGGCCGCGCCCCGAATGTTCTCGTCTTGGATGGCCGATAAGTTATACAGCAAGTATTCAAACTCAGGGAAGAACCGGGTGAATTCAGAATCCACATCAAAAAGCGAACTTAATGTGTACGGCCCCGCCCAGTTTGAAGCGCCGTGATATATCACTAACGGGATAACCACGGGCAGCGGCTTAGGAACCGGCTTCTGGTCCAGTAACTGGTTCCAGATTTGAGCCATATAACGTAACAGTTGCACCGGAACTTGCGGGTCGGTATAACTCTTGTGTTCCAGCAGCAAACACACATAAGCTGGTTTCGGTGATGTCGTCTGCACCCGGTAGATCAGATCGGCGAAGTGCGCCTGTTGCTTATCCACAAACGAATCCTTGACCATTTCCAGGGTATTCAGGTCAAGCAAGTGGAGAACCTGGTCGGGTAAATAATTGTTCAAGAAATCTCTATCCACGTCCTGGAGCGCCATTACCGGGTTGGTTTGATGAAAGACGGTAAGAAGACTTCGGCTTCGGCCAGGGCTTCCGGGAAGATGATTTTGCGCCGGCCGTCGGGGGTCCATTGAAAAAGGCAAACCACGGCCTCTTGTTTTGGGTCACTGCCAAAAATGATCTGGCCTCCCTGATGGAATCTCAAGCGGCCCATAGTCCCTTGGCGGTCCGTTTTCTTTATGGCGGCTACAACTTCTGCGGGGTCCAGTGTTCCTGCCTTTTCCATGGCCTCGACCAATAAGTAAACCGATTCATAGGCCGGGGCCGGGCCATGTCCCGATTCGATTTCCCGGCCGTATTTCCGACGAAAATTTTCAAAAAATTTGGTGGCCGGAGGATAACACCGGGAGGGCAGGTCGCCCAGCTCATAAACAAGCAGCATGGCGCCGTCAATCTGATGTTTATAGGTTGTCCAGGCCCGGGATCCGATCATGGGCGAGATATACCCGACCAGGAGGGCGGGAATTCCAAGTTGGCGCCACTGCAAGGCCAGAGTTTTGCTGGAAGGGTTATCGAAGATACTCAAGATCACTTGAGCCCCCGCGGCCCCGGCCTTGGCCAGGCCGATGGAAAAATCGGAATTGCCGGAAGGATAGTTTTCCTGCCCCAAAATCTCCCAGCCGGCCCTGGTAAAATAGAGTTTCATAAGTTGTGACGAAGTGGTTCTAGACCAGGCCACGTCCTGGTTCATGATAAAGACCTTGTTGAAACCGAATTTGGTGCGGAGGAATTTCATGTAATCAATAAGAAAATCGGCCAGGTATTTGGTATTCAGCCCCACCCGGAAAATATTGTCATAATGGGGATTGGCCAGTATCTTGGCTTCAATGGCCGGAGTCATGGCAATCGTGCCCAGGAAAGGAACCCGGCGGTCGGCAATGACGTCCATTCCGGCCAGGATCACCTCCGACCTGAAAGGCCCCACCAAAATGGCGTCCGGCTTATTTTGATCCAGAAATTTTTCCAGGCGCGACAAGATGACGGGAATTTCCTCTTCAGGATCGGCGTCTTTGAGATCAACCGCGGTGACCCGGATGGGCAGCCTTTTGGTCCCGATTTTGACCCCACCCGCTAAGTTGATCTCCTCAGCCGCCAGGTTGACCGCGTCCAGGCTCTCCCGTCCTTCTATATATTTTAAAGATGTCGGGACTCCTAAGACTATGGCCTGGCCGGCAGACCCGGTCGTCGGCGAAGCAATTAGGAAAATTATTATGATGGCCGCGACCATGACCACCCGCAGTTTATAATTCAGGACGGCCGCGGCGGCCACCAGGTCAAGTTTGCTCGTCGGCATGGTCTACACTCGATACGGGCAATTGGAACCGTTCAATTTTTTGGTATAGGGCCTTCCGGGAAATGCCCAGCAGCTTGGCGGCCCGGCTCTTGTTGCCTCCGCATTTCTGTAACGTCTTGCTGATCAGATCCAATTCCATGTCTTGCAACCGCACCCCTTGCTCCGGAATTTCTTCGATAACACCCGGTGGGCCGGCCAAACGCGGCTGGGTCAGCCGGGCCAGAATCTTTTCCGACAGGTCCTCCACCGCCAGATTCGGCCCTTTGGCCAGAATGACGGCCCTGGCCAGGCAATTTTTCATTTCCCGGACATTGCCCGGCCACGGGTAATCCAGCAGCACTTCCATGGCCTCGGGCCGCACTCCTTTAACGGATTTGTTATATTGGTCGGAGAAGTGTCTGATAAAACAGACCACCAAATGGGGCAAATCTTCCTTTCGTTCCCGTAGGGGAGGTAAACGAAGGGTGATGACTTCAATCCGGTAGAGCAAGTCAGCCAGGAACTTTCCCGCCTTGATCAGGTCCTGAAGCCCTGAATTGCTGGCCGTAATCAGCCGGATGTCCACGTGACGGGAAGTCGAGGCCCCCACCGGCTCAAAAGTCCTCTCCTGAAGAAAACGCAGGAGCTTGGCCTGGAGGGGCAGACTCATATGGGGAAGTTGGAGGCGGAGCAACAAAAACAAGTGGCGAAGGCGCTTGAGGCTATCTTCGGCGGGTAGGGGATGAGGAGATG
>JADFXY010000253.1:0-6840 GCA_015233355.1 Deltaproteobacteria bacterium
AACTGGAGCAGACTGGTGCCGGGATAAGCGGTCGGCCCACAGAAGCATGAACTGGTTTACCCTCGCGAGCCTGAATTCAGCCAATCTTGGAGCGCGGATGGGATGGTCAGGGAGGTCTGATGGCGGCCAATGATGTCCAGGATGGGTTTGTTGCCGATGTCTTCGATAAAGGCCGTATCCAGGTCCTGGCCGGGTCTGGCTTCCTGATCCAGGGAGTTCAGATAAACGCCGATGACCTGGAGACCCCGGCGGTCCAGGGCCTCAAGCGAAAGCAGGGTATGATTTATGGTCCCCAGGCGGTTGCGGCCGACCAGGATGACCCCGATTTCGGCCGAGATGGTGGGCAACCAACTGAGCCACGTCTCTCCCCCGCCCAGCGGCACCAGCAATCCCCCGGCCCCTTCCAACACCACCAGATCATATTGTTGGGTCAACCTCAATAATCGTTGATTGATCCTGGCCCAGTCAATCATGACGCCTTCCAGCGCCGCCGCGATGCCCGGGGCCACCGGCTCCTGAAACCGGTAGACGTTGATCTCATCTATGGTCTGCCGTCCGCCGCCGGCTTGCCCCAGGGCCTGACTATCCTCCGGGTTAAGCACTCCGGCCACGAGAGGACATCCGGACTCCAACGGCTTGAACGCCGCCACCCGGATCCCGGCCCTGTCCAGGGCCCTCATCAACAGACAACTCACATAGGTCTTGCCTACTTCGGTATCCGTGCCCATCATTGCCAATATCTTGGCCATTCACACCTCTTCGGTTATTGGTTATACCTTGAACGGGTATATTTGACTCTTTGGCGTGCGTCCATCCCAGGGAGTTGCCGCTGGGCTAACCTAGTGCGCCCCGTTGGGGCTTAATCGGAATTGGCTATTTTAGAAATATTTCATCCTGTTGCCCTGAAACCAGCCGACGAATTTAAGCCATAGATAATCTGCGTTAATCGGGGCAATCTGCGGATAGTCTTTTAACGGCCGTTCTCAACCCTCAGTCAAGCCGGTAACCGGCTAAGAGATCAACCATTTTTTCGATGATCAGGGGGTCATGCTCAGAACTCAGGGAAATTCTCAGCCGGGAAGAACCGGGCGGGACGGTCGGAGGCCGGATGGCCACCACCAGGAATCCGTGTTCCTTAAGATAGGCCATCATCTCCATGGCCTTGGCGGCCGGACCGACGGGATAGCAAACGATCTGAGTGGCCGCTTTGATGGGCACATCCCGGGCCCGGAAGCATTCATTGAGGAAGGCTACATTGCGCCACAGTCTGGCCCGTCTATCCGCATCGGCGCTGACGATTTTGACCGCGGCCAGGCAGGCTTCGGCCAGGGCGGGCGGCAGGGAGGTGGAATAGATGAATGACCGGCAGGTATTGACCAGAAGGTCAATGATGGGTTGCTCCGCGGCCACATAAGACCCGAACACGCCGAAAGCCTTGCTGAAGGTCCCGAAGGCGATGACATGGGGCAACCTCAGGTTCAACTCCTCCAGCAACCCGCCGCCGTGGGGCCCGAAGACGCCTCCGCTGTGGGCTTCATCCACATAGAGCAGGGCTTTGTATCGGAGGCATAACTCGGATAGCTCGGCCAGCGGGGCGATATCGCCATCAACGGAGAAGACGCCGTCGGTGACCACCAGCTTTATGGGTTTATGGCCATATGCCCGCATTTTCCGGTCCAGATCAGCCACGTCACAGTGGTCATAGACGACTGTTTCGGCCCGGCCCAACCGGCAACCGTCAATGATCGAGGCATGGTTCAACTCATCGGAGAAAACCACCCCTTCTTCGGGGCAGAGGGCCGCAATCAGCCCCACATTGGCCTGATACCCGGCGTTGAACATTAAGGCGGCCGGTTTCCCTTTCAACTCAGCCACCCGCCGTTCCAGTTCCACGTGGGCCTGGTGGTGGCCGCAAATCAACCGGGACGCCCCACTGCCCACGCCATAGCTGTCCAGCCCTAGCTTAAAGGCCGCCACGACTTCGGGATGGTCAGCCATGCCCAGGTAATTGTTGGAAGAGAAGTTGTGATACTGCTTCCCCTCCATCTCCAGCACCACCCCCTGGGCGCCGCCGTAAGGACGCAGCACCCGGTACAGGTCGGCCTGCTTGATGCTCTTGAGGCGTTGCTCTATAAATCCAAAAATATTTTCCACTTAACCAAACCTGTCCGGCTTCCGGGGTTGGACCGTATTGCGCCGCGGCGCCGGCCCGATGCGGAAGGAAAAAGGTTGCCAAAGGAATCACTCCATTCGATAGATCGGGAAATTCGCCAAAACCGGTCAAGCCGCATGGGGGCACCTCAGCCATTATCCAGCCCTCTATCATGAAGGCGCCGGTCTTTGATGTCAAGACAAAATAATCATGCCCCAAAACCCACCAGGTAGGCGGAGGTTGCTTTTTCTCCCCTTTTTAATTTACAAGTACCACTTGATGTGCCATATACTGAAGACATCCCAAGACGTCGGATCGGTGAGACTGTGTTGGGGGGTGATCGGCATTCCCGGTGACTCCGCTGCATTACCATCTCCGCGCTTCCTGTTGCTTCGCAACTCAGACAACAAGTTGTCTGGGCCACCCTCACCCAGGTGATTCCGTCAGAGTGGCAGCAGGCAAAAAAACGCCGACTATGACCGTGCGGTTTACGAAGAGTGGCTAAGCTAACCTACAGATTTATGGGAGTACGTGGAATATGAATCCGGAAGAAAACTTTTCCATGCCGGTGACGGCCCGGCGGTACGGGGCCGGGAATTTTGATGAGGCGGAGGTGCGGTTGGCCGAGGAACGGCCGCTGACCATTTTCCTTAATGATGATGAGATAGTCACGCTGCTGTGCATTCCGGATTACCCCCAGGAGTTGGCGGTGGGGTTTATGGCCTCGGAAGGGTTGCTGCAATCCCCGGATCAGATTGCCGACATGGAGGTGGACCGGGACAAGGGGATGGTCTATATCCGGACCAGGGAGCCCGTCGGGTTGCCGGCCAAGTTGTTCATGAAGCGGACCATCACCTCGGGATGCGCCCGGGGGGCCACCTTTTACAACGCCCTGGACGCCCTGACGATCAAGCCGGCTCCGACGGGGTTCACGGTGGACCCGGAAAAGATCCTGGACTTGATGCGGCAATTGTCAGTCCGGTCGGAGTTGTACAAGGAGACGCACGGCGTGCATAATTCCGCCCTGGCCGATGCCTCCGGCCTGCTGGTCTACCATTCCGATGTGGGACGGCACAATGCGGTGGACAAGATCTACGGCGAATGTTTCCTCAAGAAAATCCCGATGGATGATAAACTGCTCCTGACCACCGGCCGGATCACCTCCGAGATCGTGATGAAGACCGGTCATCTGGGGGTGTCCGTTTTGGTTTCAAGACATATGGCCACCAGCCTGGGGTTGAGCATGGCCAAAACCTTGAATATGACCCTGGTGGGATATGTCCGGAGCGGAAAGATGTTCGTGTTCACCGGGATAGAGCGGGTCATCGGGGCTAATTAATCGGAATTCGATGAGTCAGCTCAGAGAGTAACGTCAAGGGCCATGATTCAATCCGCAGATTACTCAGATTTGCGCAGATTAAAAAAAAGACAAAAGGCTTGAATCCAGGCTCAGTCGACAAAGTTCAGCAAATGATCTTATGGTCTGTGGTCTCATCCATCTGCGAAATCTGCGGATGCATTTTTGTCTTTCGATTAATAATACCCGTCGAAGTCAGCTAAAATTAGAAAGCCGCCGATCACCCCAATTGGGACGACCGGCGGCTGTTTGTTTCAGTGCGACTTGAAGCTAGGGCCGATCAGGGTTATTATTTGGCATAGCCGATGGCCTTCAAAGACACCTTGATTTCATCTAAGGTGGTGGGGTCGTCTATGGTCGCCGGGGTGTTAAAGGCCAGGCTGTCGGCAATCTTCTGCATGGTCCCGCGCAGGATCTTGCCGGACCGGGTCTTGGGCAGGCGGGCCACTACGGTGGCGGTCTTAAAGGCGGCTACCGGTCCGATGCGATCCCGGACCATCTGAACGACTTCTTTGATAACTTGTTCATGAGGCTTAGTGACCCCGGACTTTAAGACGATGAACCCCAGCGGGACCTGGCCCTTGAGTTCGTCCGCCACGCCGATCACGGCGCACTCGGCCACGTCTTGATGATCGGCCAGGATTTCTTCCATACCACCGGTGGAGAGGCGATGCCCGGCCACGTTGATGATGTCGTCGAGCCGCGTCATGACGGAGACGTAACCATCTTCATCAATAAACCCGGCATCTCCGGTCATGTAATATCCGGGGAAGCGATCCAGGTAGGAGCTGAGATATCCGGCGTCGTTATTCCACAGCGTGGGTAAAGAACCCGGAGGTAAGGGCAGCTTTACGACCAGGGCGCCGATTGTGCCGGGCCCGACGATTTGACTGTTTTCATCGAGGACCATTACGTTCCAGCCGGGGGCCGGTTTGGTGGGAGACCCGTATTTGACCGGGAAATGATGCAGGCCCAGGCAGTTGGCGCAGATAGCCCAGCCGGTTTCAGTCTGCCACCAGTGATCGATGATCGGCTTGTGCAAATTGGTTGCCGCCCAGTTAAGGGTATCCGGGTCGGACCGCTCGCCGGCCAGGAATAGGGCCTGGAAGCAAGACAGGTCGTAGTCTTTGAGGAGCAAGGCTTTGGGATCTTCCCGCTTGATAGCCCGGAAAGCGGTGGGGGCGGTGAACAACACGTTCACTTTGTGTTCGGAAATGACCCGCCAGAAAGCGCCGGCGTCGGGTGTGCCCACGGGTTTGCCTTCGTACAGGATGGTCGTGCAACCAAGGAAAAGCGGGGCGTAAACGATATATGAATGGCCGACGACCCAGCCCACATCGGAGGCGGCCCAGTAAACGTCACCAGGTTTAACATTGTAGATATATCTCATGCTCCATTTGAGGGCCACCACATGGCCGCCGTTGTCCCGCACCACACCTTTGGGTATCCCCGTAGTTCCGGAAGTATAAAGAATATAAAGGGGATCGGTCGCGGCGACGGGGACGCAGTCATGGGGAACAGCCTTGGACATCAATTCGTTCCAGTCGAGATCCCGGCCGGCCGTCATATCAGCCTTGGACATCGGCCGCTGTAAGATAATACACTTTTCCGGTTTGGAGTCAGCCATCTTGATGGCCTCATCCAGGAGGGGCTTATAAGGGATAACACGTTTCACTTCGATGCCGCAGGACGCGGAAATAATAATCTTCGGCTTTGCGTCGTTGATCCGGGTGGCCACTTCTTTAGGGGCGAATCCGCCGAAAACTACCGAATGTACAGCTCCCAGCCGAGCACAGGCCAACATGGCGACGGCCGTCTCCGGCACCATCGGCATGTAGATAAGCACACGGTCACCTTTTACGACCCCCAACGAAGCCAGTACGCCCGCAAAGTTAGCCACTTCACTCTGGAGTTCCCGATAGGTGATGGTTTTTTTGGTCTCAGTTACCGGGCTGTCGTAGATTATGGCCGCCTGGTCGCCTCGGCCGTTTTCCACATGAAAATCAACGGCGTTGTAGCAGGTGTTGAGTTCGCCTCCTACAAACCAGCGGTAAAAAGGCTTCCGGGAATCGTCTAACACTTTGTCCCATTTTTTGTACCAATGACAATCTTCGGCGGCCTCACCCCAAAACCCATTGGGGTCGTTAATTGATTTTGAAAAAGCCTCATCATAACGATTTGTCATTTCTACCATCCTTTCACTTATTAGGAAAGTCCTTGGTTATGGTGTGCTACTGTGAAGCTGAGACATGGTTGAATAAACTAACCACGCCGGGTAAACTCAGTCGGAGTTGTGGTAAGGTGACCGGCCCGGATTATGGGAGCAGGTATTTTGAGAAAAGGCGGCTTAGAGTTTCGATAAGACTATTGCGGCCGGGGAAAGGATACCAGGGTGACCAAGACTCCAGCGGCCGGCGAGGAGTCGTTCAGGATCACATGGGGCTATATCATATCCGGTCGGGAACCGGTACAATGTGCGGGCATTATAGGTGAAAGGGGATTGATCGTCAAGCAAAAAGCGATATAAAAATGCGGCGCTGTTTTCTTGATTTACTTCCTACTTTTCGCTTCGTGTTAGACCGGGCGGCCGGCCTCGGTGAATACGCTCAGCAGGTGTTTTTCCTCGACCGAGGTGTCCTGATATGCGGCTTAGTTGGGTTACGAAATCGCGGCCGGAGCAGGGCGCCGAGAAGACCCGGCCGCCGGCGGTATAATCACTTGTTCCGGTGAGGCAATGTTGACTTAGACTTAAAAGTGTGGGATAGGTTGATATCATGTTCCAATTCACCCGTATAAACAAAAGATGCCCATAACCAACAGGCTCTCTTTGCCTGGCGGCAATATCGGCAGGCGATGCCGGAGGCCGGGTATAAATAAAGTCAAACCTCAATTTCTAAGGAGAACAAACACGTGCCATTACCTATTCAGCTTGAACAATATTTCTTCTCGCGGGTTACCTGTGAGGCCAATCCGACCTTTAATCCGAAAGAAGGCTCGCGGGTTGATTTTAATGTCAATGTCCAGCATAACCTGGCCCGGCACGAGGATAATCCCTGCAGATGGCAACTGGCCTTGCACATCCAAACATCACCTGCAAGTAAATCAATGCCATATACCATCGAACTGGAATTAGTCGGTTTTTTTCTGGCGGATGAGGGGGCAAGCCGGCCGGAGGAGATGATCAGAGTAAGGGGCGTGGAAATGCTTTATTCCGGGGAACACGAACATCTTTCCGCTCCGGACATATCCCACCAGGGTCATATTCAAGGTTTTGGCCATGCTCAACCCCAGGCTGGTGGCCATATGTCTTGAAACCAAAACGGACACCCCC
>JADFXY010000254.1:0-6829 GCA_015233355.1 Deltaproteobacteria bacterium
CAGTTCCTGTTTGAGCCCATCAACCATGACCAGTTTAATCTCATTCAAGGGGAGGCCGAGGCGCACACATAAATCAACCACTTTAGCTCCAGACGGCATAACCACGGCCATTCCTTGATAGGGGTCATAGTCGGGAAAAAATCTACGTAATGAAGATGACAAGAAGACTGTCAGGGCCACCACCGATCCTCCTGGGCCAATCCGGCCGACGTGGAGCCGGGCCGGGTCATGTTCGGAATTTGAACGCGGTATAATCATGTAATTATATCCGAATGACCTGGTTGCGTCAATCAATAACACGGGGATCTTTCGGATGTAGCCGACGAACCTCTTTCTTAACCGAAAAGACTTGAAACATGCCGTAAAATTAACTATCATGATAGGTATTAGACAATCCGGCTTATGCTTTTCGGCCTGATTAATCACGGCCAGTTCAAGACAACTGACGTAACCTACTGAAGGAACAAGGAGACCATAGCCATGGCCAGTATTCTGGTTATCGACGATGACACACAGTTGCGCACTATGCTCAAGAACCTGCTGCAACGGAATGGATTCATTGTAATGGATGCCCCGGATGGCAAGGTTGGGATGAACCTCTTTCGCCGGTCACCCACGGACCTGGTCATCACCGATATTATCATGCAGGAAAAAGAGGGCATCGAGACCATCATGGAATTACGCAATGATTTCCCTGAGGTCAAGATTATCGCCATGTCCGGCGGGGGGCAAATCGGTCCCGAAGTTTATTTAGACGTCGCCCGCGGATTGGGCGCCAACCACATCCTGACAAAACCTTTTAATAGTAATGAACTACTTGAAATAGTTCGTGAACTCTTGGACGTGAAGATCCAGGACTAACGGAGAAGTCAAAGATCAGCCGTTCGTATTCATTTTTTCCGTGAAATTGAGGTCAAAGCAGCCAATGTCGGATGGTATGACCAAAGACAAAATCCTCAAATTATCCCATGCCGTGGAACAAAGTCCGTCCATGATTTTGATATACGATCAAAACGGGGTGATCGAATATCTCAACCCCAAATACACTGAAATAACAGGCTATACCTTGGAAGACCTGGACGGGTTAACCGCCGGCGCCTCAGGCGGACAATCACCTAAAGAATATACCCGGATGTGGGCCGAGTTGAGCTCCTCTGGTAAATGGCGCGGTGAATTCCGCAACAGAAAAAAACATGGAGGATTTTATTGGGAGTCTACCTCTGTCTCGGCTATCCGAAATTCCCTGGGTGAAGTCACTCACTATGTCAAGGTGGCGGAAGACATCACTGAAAAAAAACGCATCGAACAGGAATTGACCGGATACCGCCAAAGACTGGAGGACCAGGTTGAAAGCCGGACGGCGGAGATATCCCGCATTAATGAACAACTCCGGCAAGAGATTCTCGAACGCCGGACGGCGGAAGAAGAGCAACTAAAATTCATGGCCTTGGTCAGGTACAGCGGTGACTTCATCTGCATGGCCGCCATAGACGGCCAGGTGCTTTATTTAAACGAGGCCGGACGTCGTCTCGTTGGTCTGGACGGCCGCGAGGATATCACGCCCCTGCACATTACAGATTTTGCTCCTGATGAGCAGGTGAACCACATTAGTGAAGAAGTGATACCGACCGTAGAGCAGCGCGGACGCTGGCGAGGAGAAACACGTCTTAAAAAATTTATCGCCGGACGAAATATCGAGGTGGCGGCAGACGTATTTGTGGTCAAAGATTTCCAAAACGGGCAGCCTATCTGCATCGCCACCATCATGCGGGATATCACTGAAAAAAAGAAGACCGAGGAAAGAATCAGGCAGAGTGAAGAGCGATTCCGCCGGGCCATTATCGACGCCCCCATCCCGATTATGCTTCATGCTGAAAATGGTGAAGTCTTGTGCATAAGCACTAGATGGACCGAGTTAACCGGATATTCTCCCGACGAAATCCCAACTATGTCCGACTGGGTTAATAAAGCCTATGGAGAAAACCGGAATGCGGTCAAGAATGGGATCGACAAGCTCTTCGATTTAGAAGGAAAGGTCAGCGAGGGCGAATTTGTGATAACCGCAAAGAACGGCCAGGAGCTAACCTGGGACTTCAGTTCGGCCCACCTGGGATGCCTTCCCGATGGACGGCGTCTGGTGATCAGTATGGCCATGGATGTCACCCAGCGCAAAGAAGCCGAACAAGCCCTGGCCAGGCGAACCGAAGAACTGGTCAGGTCAAACGCCGAGTTGGAACAATTCGCCTATATCGCGTCCCACGATCTCCAGGAACCTTTACGCAAAATAATCAACTTTGTCGACCTATTAGAAAAGCGTTACAAAGGTCATATTGACGAGCGGGCCGATAAATACATAAATTATGTGGTTGACGGCGCCACCAGAATGCAGAAGTTGATCAATGACCTATTGACCTACTCCCGGGTGGGCCGGGCCGAATATACCTTCCAGCCGGTGAACGTCCAAGAGATTCTGGAGGGGACATTATCCGACCTCCACATGGCCGTGAAAGAAAGCGGCGCGGTCATCAGTTTCGGGCCGCTCCCGACAATCAAGGTCAATCAGAATCGGTTCGGGCAACTCCTGCAAAACCTGATCGGTAACGCCATTAAGTTCAGGAGCGGGGAGCCGCCCCAGATTCACCTGTCGGCCGAGTTCGAAGATGGGCAGTGGATTTTTTCCATCAGTGACAACGGTATCGGTCTTGAACCACGGCATGCCAAACGTATTTTTGAAATTTTTCAACGACTTCATGCCAGAGATGAATATCCCGGCACGGGAATTGGACTGGCTATCTGCAAAAAAATCGTGGACAGGCACGGCGGCCGGATTTGGGTGGAGTCCCAACCCGGAAATGGGGCAACTTTTTGTTTCACTATTCCTGTTAGGAGATAGTATGCATCATTACAAGCCGTTGGAAATTCTGCTGGTCGAAGATGACCCCGCCGACGTCGATCTCACTCAAGAAGCGCTGGAGTCTTCAAAAATCAAAGTAAATCTACACGTCGTCAATGACGGGGTGGAGGCCATGGATTTCTTGCGAGGCCGGGGCCGTTTCGCCACTGCTCCGTTCCCGGATTTGATTCTGCTGGATCTAAACATGCCCAAAAAAGACGGCCGGGAAGTCCTGGCCGAAATCAAAGCTGATAATAAACTGAAGCTTATCCCTGTAGTTGTCTTGACTACTTCCCAGGCTGAGGAAGATATCCTCAAAAGCTACGATCTGGGCGCCAATTGCTATATTTCCAAACCGGTCGGTCTGACGGAGTTCTCCCGAGTGGTCAGATCGATTGAAGACTTCTGGTTCACCGTAGTGAAGCTCCCGGCAAGGTAACGACATGGACAAGAATCAGATCAACATATTGTTAATCGAGGATGATCCAGGAGATGCAGAATACCTTGATGAGCTGCTGGCCGAGGACGGGACCCATATATTCAAAGTGGAATGGGCCGTACGGCTGGACGAAGGTCTGAAGAGAGTCTCACAAGGTGATCTGGATGTGGTTCTACTGGACCTGGCCCTGCCGGACAGTGCGGGATTAGATACATTTGTCCGGTTCCACGCCGCCGCCCCGGATGTCCCGGTGGTGGTACTGACCGGATTGAATGATGAACAAATGGCCATTTTGGCAGTGAGTAAAGGCGCCCAGGATTATCTTCCCAAGCAAGGCCTGGACTCCCGGCTGCTGGTGCGGGCGATCAAGTACGCCCTGGAGCGGCAAAAACTTCTCCAAGACCTTAAGGAGGCCTTGACCAGCGTCAAAATCCTCCGGGGACTTTTACCCATTTGTGCCCACTGCAAAAAAATCCGGGATGATAAAGGGTATTGGAACCAGATCGAAAGCTACATCCGGACCCATTCCGAGGCGAATTTTTCCCACGGCATCTGCCCGGAATGCGTCAAAAAAGATTATCCCGACTTATACCAAGAAGGTGAATTCATTTAACCCCAACAGGCCATACCTCACGATAAGGATCAGATATGTCAAAGAAAAATGTAATACTTCCGGCCAACCGCCGTTTTCTCACGGCTTGTGTTCTAATCCTCATTTGGTTGTCGGTAAGTGTCGGCCCTATTGGCGGAGCCGGCGCCCCGGCCGCGGATGGTCAGGTGCCGGCAGAGCCTTTGTTCTACTCAGTGAATGACCAGGGACGGTCCCAGAAGAAGTTGGGCCGAGAGGTGATGCGGGCACGGTCGGTTAAGCTCAACACCGGAATTCTGGGGCCAACCCAAAAAAGCAGGAAAACCAGCCTGCAGGCCGGAAAATCCATTCTCCTCAATCTATTTGACGACGTCGCGCTCACGGCCGTAATTGACACGGTGTCTTCCAGACGCGGTGATCAGTCCCAGGTAAATGAAGTGGTGGGCCGGATCAAAGATGTGGCCGACAGCTCCGTCATCCTGGTGGTGGTCGACGGGGTCGTATCCGGTAACATCACCTTGCCTGGCTCTTTCTATCAGATCAGATATCTTGGCGACGGCATTTATGCGGTCTACCAGATCGACCAGTCGGCCTTTCCCCAGGAGCTACCCCCCAAACCGGTAACACCATCCAAGGAGAAACGGAATATCCAGCGTGACGGTAAAGCGGCCGACGATGGGTCCCAGATCGACATCATGGTCGTCTATACCACCGCCGCCAGGGTCGCAGCCGGCGGAACCACGCCCATGAAGTCCCTTATTAATCTGGCCGTGACCGAGACCAATACCGGCTATGGTCAAAGTGGGGTGAACCAAAGAGTCCGGCTGGTTCACTCGGCCGAGGTAGCTTACGACGAGGCCAATTTCGACTGGTTTACCGCCCTAGACGAATTAACCTCGGCGAACAGTCCGGCGCTGGCCAAAATATATAGCCTGCGTGACGCCTATGCCGCGGACATCGTGGTCATGCTGGTTCAAAATACCGATTCTTGCGGATTGGGCTGGTTGATGGCCGTCCCTGAAACCAGTTTCTCCACCCATGCCTTTGTCGTTGTATCGTCAAGCTGTGCCACCGGATACTATTCCTTTGCTCATGAAATGGGTCATGTTATGGGCAGTGAGCATGACCACGCCCATGCCTCCGGCGTCCCATCTTATCCCTATTCCTATGGCTACCAGGATACTGCTCAGCTTTTCCGGACCATCATGGCCTACGATTGCCCCAACAAGTGCACCAGAATCAACCATTGGTCCAACCCAGATATACTTTATCAAGGTAAACCGACCGGGGTTGACTATCAGTCTCTTATCGCGGCCGACAACCGCCGGTCGCTGAATAAAACGGCCGCTATTGTGGCCAATTTCCGGGCCGGCATCATCCGGCCCGACGGCGTCTGGAAGACGAATACCGGCCGCAGCCTTTACCTCCAGACCTATGACAACGGCGGGGCCTTGCTCATCAGCACCATGGACGGGGTCAACTTGATTGCCGCATATGATGGGCAACTGGTAAACAACACCTTTGACGGGGTTGATGTCTACGGAGGCAAGCAATACCGGTTGGTCCTGACCGTCACATCCAACAATGCCGCCACCTTCACCACCTACAACCTGACTTCCGGGGGGGCCGGGGTAACAGAAACCGGCACCAAATTCGCCGACGCCGACCCTGTCCGGATGACCGACGGAGTGTGGAGAGACACGGCCCAGACTCAATTTTTCTATGCCCAGACCTACACTACCGGCGGGTTGACGATGATCAAAACCAGTGACGGCCGCACCGCCACGGCCTTCTTTGACGCCGGATTGGACAACAATACCTTTGACGGTTCAGACATCGGCCTCCCGGCCACCCGGCGACTGGTTTATCAATTCATCTCCGACCAGTCGGGCACAGCGACTCTGTATGACCTGAGTCAAAAATCCCTCGGGACCTGGACATGCAGCCATAACTCCTTCCCCAAAACTGTGTCGGGTTCTTAGCCCGATCTATTCACCTTTTCACTGTCTAAAACTTACATCGGGTAAGAGGCGGGGTTACCCCCGTCGACCTCCCCCACCACCGGACGTCCGGTTCCGTATACGTAAGTAATCTGCGTTTATCTGCGTACTCTGTGGATTTATTCCTATTTCTCAATTTCTGTTGACTCAACTGAAACCGATTTTCAGCTTGACAACTGAACTATAGTCATATATTATACAAAAATGATAGTATTTATATCTCCGTGGTTTATTCTCGTTATTTGAGGTAAGGATGAATTGCTTCTTCTGTAGTCACTGCAATTGATGCTTTAATCAGGTCGCACATTGTGCTTTTTTTCACGAAGTAATACCCCCGGCGAGACGCCGGATTTATGAACAATACTGAAGAATTCATACCAGGAAAAGCGGTGGCACGTTACTTTGTCATAGGAATACGTTGTTCGCAAAAGCACAAATTCGATAGCTTAAATCAAACGTTGCTTGAATACATCCATAACCGAACCTTACTACTCTGAATAATTGTGCAGCGACACCTTTCAAGGGAGGAGATCATGTTCTCTTTCTTTCATACTCTCAGGTTCCGGTTGATCATACTTATCCTAATTGCCATAGTTCCGGCATTAGGTTTCATGATCTACACAGCCGATGAGCAACGGCGGCAAGCTCTTGCCATGATCAGAGAAGACACCCAACGGTTAGCTCTCCTGGCAGCCGCCAATCAAGAACATTTCATTGAGGGCGCCCGCCAGCTCTTGATGGCAATGGAACACATACCTTCTATTCTCAAGCCTGATATTCCAACCTGTAATACCTTTTTCACCGAACTATTACCCCATTATCCACAGTACGCCAACTTCTTTGCCGCCAACCCTAATGGAGAGCTTTTTTGCAGTGCCGTTCCCATGCCGCGCCCGATTAACTCCCCA
>JADFXY010000255.1:0-6791 GCA_015233355.1 Deltaproteobacteria bacterium
AGTAAAAGGGGGTTGCGTAATGGTGCCAGACTTGCTATGCTCCTATCGGGCGCCGTTGGAGACAGCCTGTGTCGATCTGATCAACATATTAAAAACAAAGAACTATTTTGTGGTAGAGACATAATTATGAGCAAACGAGCCTTTTTCATCCTCCCTGGGTTAGGCCTCCTGGCAATTGCGGCCTTGGTCATGGTCATCGTGGTCAAATTCTCCTCAGACAAACCGGTGATAAAGTTTTCTAAGGAGATAAGTCACGTTGGTCGCTCCTCTCCGGTGACCCTTAAGGTGGTGGGCCAGAAAAGCGGCCTTAAGGAAATCAAAGTGACCTTGCGACAGGGAAAAAAAGAAGAAGTTTTCTTTCATGAAAATTTTCCGAGCAAAGGTTTTTTCAAGGGGTCTGAAGTCCGCGATAAAGATATGACGTTTAAAATCAACTCGGTGGAAAAAGGATTCGAAGCCGGACCGGCGGAACTTATCACCGCAGCCACGGATCATTCCTGGCGCGGCGGCTTTAAGGGTAATCTCACCGAAATAGTGCAACCGGTTGTCGTCGTGACCAAACCGCCGGTGATTACCGTGCTTAGCCCCAGTCATTATGTGAATAAAGGCGGCGCAGGCCTGGTCGTGTATCAGGTCACGGGGGATCCGGCCAAGACCGGGGTAATGGTCGGGCAACTATTTTTTCAAGGGTACTCCATAGATTACTTAAAAGCCAAAGAAACCGCCAAAAAGCCGGCCGCTGTAGCTTCACCGGCGGAAGCCGGCCCAAAGGCCGAGCCATCCTCAAAAAAGGATGCGGACTCGAGCAAACAGAGTAAGGCTGATGAACCAGCCCAAACTGAAAGCTCCAATAGTGTCAAAAAGGCGATTGGATCATCCCCGGCCCCGGTCGAACCCAAAATTAAGACCTATGCCGCCTTTTTCGCCTTGCCCTACAATGCCGCGGACAATGAACAAATGTATGTGATTGCTCAAGATTATGCCGAAAATGAGGCCAAGGCGAGTTTCTGGCATAAAATTTTTAAGGTCCACTTCCGCCAGGACAAAGTCACCGTCTCGGAAAAGTTCATAAGTAACGTCATCAATAACTTTCAAGACTTGAAGGGTGCCCCGACTAACGACCCAGTCAAGACATTCCTATGGATCAACAAAGACCTGCGTAAAGAAAGCAATGACCGGATAGAAAAAGTGTGCGCTAATTCAAATCCCCAGATGCTTTGGGAAGGCACCTTTCTAAGGATGAAAAGGTCGGACCCGAAAGCCCTTTTCGCCGATTCACGAACGTATCTTTATAATGGGCAGGTCATCGACCAGCAAGTTCATCTGGGGCAGGACCTGGCCTCGTTAACCAACTCGCCCGTAGAAGCGGGAAATAACGGAATAGTTGTGTTTACGGGCGATTTGGGGATATACGGGCAGACCGTAATCCTTGATCACGGGATGGGCTTGTTCAGTTCGTATTCACACCTCAGCCGAATAGACGTCAATAAAGGTGACAGAGTGACCCGAGGCGTTCAGATTGCGGTCACCGGGAGCACTGGTTTGGCCGGCGGCGATCACCTGCACTACGGGATGATGGTCGGCACGACGTTTGTCAACCCCAAGGAATGGTGGGATGCCAAGTGGATTAAAGATAATATTTACTTAAACTTAAAAGGCTTTGTCCAGACGCCGACAGGCTTGGATGCCTCGTCCGATCAATCGGCTTCTCCGCCCGCAACCCAGAAACCGGAAGCGACCAACGAGCGGGCTAAGAAAAGATAACCGGAAAAGCCCGGACGGCCCTGTTTTCAATGAAGTAATCGTTAAGTTATAGACTAATAATTTATCAACTCCCGGTAGGATTTATTGCTTGACATATCCTTCCGGTTCATATAATAAAACTGAAGACGTTGCTTAAACCTTGGACGTTTTTGAAATTCGTTTCTGTGTTCCTGCCAATTAACCAGACGGTTACGCCATAAATACGGTGAAGCTCGACTATGTCAGGGTTTCTCTTCGTTTTTGTTTTCCTTGCCAAATCTATAAAAACTAGATATTACCGCAGGCAACGCGGGCCTGTTGTTCTTCCGCGTTTTGACCTGGACGGGCCGTTAGGTGATCGGCCTAGCCGAAGGCCGGGTGGTCCGGCGCGTCGTGCGGCCTATTTCATTCTTCGGGCTGGCCCCGGTCACAGAAGTCGTCTGCAGCTTTGAAAAATAAGATATGGCAACCCGATTCCGAATTCCGGCATTTTCAAGAAAACGTAACCGTAGAGCACACCGCATGACAGAGATTATCTCAGTGACTTTAAAAACTTATGGCTGAATAAATTCTGCCGGTTCCCTGCGCCTCAGCGACTTACTTTTCATAAATGCTACCGTTCGGCATCGGACCACAATAGTTGCACGGTCGATCCTGGGCCATTTTATTTGATATCGGAAGGCCTATATTTCTTCTCTTGGGAGACTATTATGGCGGGAGTTTCGGGAAGTGCTCATGATTACATTCTAGAAGTGGATGGGGTGCACATGTATTTCGGCCGCGTGTCGGCCTTGACGGATGTCAGTATCAAGGTTGAAAAAGGTTCAATCCATTCCATCATTGGACCTAACGGCGCCGGCAAAACGGTTATGCTTAACTGCATCAATGGGCTTTACCGGCCCCAAAAGGGCAAGATTTTTTTTGAAGGCAACGACATCAGTCACCTCTCACCTCACCGTCGGGCTTCTTTGGGCCTATCCAGGACATTTCAAAAAATTGAGCTCTTCGGCGGCATGACGGTGTTGGACAACATTCGGTTGGGCCGCCACATCCATCTTAAATCCGGTATTCTCGCCGGGGCTCTTTACTTCGGCAAAACAGCCAAAGAAGAGATAGAACACCGCAAGTTCATCGAAGAAGAAATTATCGATTTATTGGAAATCGAGTCCATCCGTCACAAGACGGTGGGAATGCTCCCCTATGGCCTCCAGAAGAGAGTGGAACTGGGTCGGGCATTGGCCCTGGACCCTCAAATAATTTTGTTGGATGAGCCGCTGGCCGGTCTAAACTTAGAAGAAGTGGAAGACATGGCCAGGTTTATTATTGATATTAATGAAGATGAAAAATGGAAGATCACATGTTTATTGGTCGAGCACGACATGGGCGTGGTGATGGACCTTTCCCACCAGGTTTCGGTGCTCAATTTCGGCAACCTGATCGCGACCGGGACTCCGGAAGAAGTACAGAAAAATCCCCAAGTAGTTGAGGCTTATCTGGGTGAGGAGGATCTCTATGCCACAAGGCGATAATGGCCGGGGAATTGATTATACGATAGAACCGGGTTTAACCCTGGCGAAACTATTTTTAAAACAATACAAGAAGTTTGGCCGCAATAAGGTGGCGATGCGGGAAAAGGAATTCGGTATTTGGCGTCCCATTACCTGGGAAGATTATTATCGCAATGTTAAGTATATCAGTCTAGGCCTGGTCAGTTTGGGTCTCGAGCCGGGTGATAAGGTGTCCATGATCGGAGATAACCGCCCCCAGGGTTTGTGGGCCGAAATGGGCGCCATTTGCGCCGGCGGCGTCGGGGTGTGGCTGTTTCAAGATTGTTTGATGGAAGAAGTGAAATATATCATTGATCATTCAGATACCAAATTCCTGGTCGGAGAAGGTCAGGAAGAAGTGGACAAAGCCCTCGCCATCAGAGACTCTTGCCCCAAATTAAAAAAGATTATCTGGGACGATCCTAAGGGATTGAGAAATTATCATGACCCCATGCTTATCAGCCTTGAGGAAGTCATGAAGCTGGGGAAAAAGCTGGAAAGGGAAGACCCGGAGATAATAAGGTCTGCGAATTCTGCCGCCAACGAGAGGGTGAGGAATTCCCGACCGACAGATTTGACGAATTGAATTCGATTATAACTCACATTGGGTGCCGATGCAATTTGATCCCCATCAGATGACCGGCCTATGGCGGCAGCCCAAACGGAGGGACTATGGTCAATTTGGACACCGTTGACATTAACGATCTGGAGTCTGTCAGGCAAGCCATCGACAACGCGGAATATCCCCGGCTCTTGGGCATGAGGATCACGGAACTCAAAAAAGGATTCGCCCGAGTCGAATGCCGCATCGAGGCCAGGCACCAGAACCTCTATCAAGCCACCCATGGTGGAGCCGTCTTTTCCATCGCCGATCACGCCTGTTCTGCGGCCGGCAATTCCCTCGGCCGAAATGCCGTGATGATTCAATCCGGCATCACCTTCTTCGCCAATCCTCGCCTTAACGAAACCGTGATCGCCGAGGCTGAAATTCTTCACTCCGGCCGCCGCACCGCCTATATGGACATCCTCGTCCGCACCGAGGCCGGGAAGAACATCGCCAAATGCCAGGCCGTGGTTTATTTTATTTGAGGTGAATCCAACACCCAAAATCCTTTGGCTATCCCCTGGATCTGGTCCGCTTTAGGCGGATAAATCATTAAAATATAGTTTAAATTAAGTATGTTGGATAAACTTGTTCTAAACGCTGTCCATCATTCGAAAGCATTGAGCCGAAAGAGGTACCAATATGTCTGGAATGTCATCGATGCCCCGTTGCTTTAGTTGGAAAATCCAGACCTTGTCCCCGTTGATCGTACTGGTCGTGTTGGTGTCTCCTATATTCGCCCAGGCCACTAAGAATCCCGGCCAATTCACCCCGGTCGGGCAAAGCAACATCTCGCCTGACTCCTCCCCGCTTGCCTATCTTCACATATTTCTTAACTGTATTCCGAGACATGCCTAAAGATTTAGCTATGCCCGAAATGCTGTGTCCTTGATGCCAATGATAAATCGTCTCGACCAATTCCGTCATGGTGATTGTCCTCCCGGCCATGTCTGCCTCCCTTGCAGCAACTATTAAACGCTGCCCAAAGCTTAGCAGATTTTGACTGGTTACGGCTACTCACCAGTGACGGCCAAAAATTTATCCGACCACCAGGACGAAGCCACCCAGGCGGGCAGAGACCTGCCGGGAAATATTCACGCCGGCCGGGAAAGATGACCAGAGAAATGAATCCAGCACCTTATTGACAAAGCGGCTGGATGTTCATATCCTGAGCGAGAATGAACGGCGTTCGACGGGCATCCTGTTACAGAAGAGTTTAAATCAAATCTAATATATGGCAATAGATTGGAAATCACATGAGAAAAGAAGAAACATGATTTTTTGCCATAGGGTTTATCGTAACCACAACCAAACAACATAAATCAACATCCCAAGGGGGTAAATGAATGCGACGTCAAAAAATCATCATCACCCTATTCACCATGGCCATCCTATTATGCTGCCTCTCTGGGATGAGTGAGAGTCAAACCTCCCCAGCCCCCGTTCCCAGGACCGGCCAAACCACCACCTATGCCACCGGTGATGACGGGGATCTAGAAAAGGGTGTGGTCTGGCCCAGTCCCCGGTTCACCGACAACAGCGACGGCACCGTCATCGACAACCTCACCGGCCTGATCTGGCTGAAAAACGCCAATTGCTTCAACACCCAAACCTGGGCAGCGGCCCTGACCGATGCCAATGGCTTAACCACCGGGCACTGCGGCCTGACCGATGGTTCTCATGCCGGCGATTGGCGCGTGCCCAACGCCAACGAGTTGAAGAGCCTGACCGACGAAGGTCATCATAACTTGACGCTGCCCACGGGTAATCCCTTTGTCGGCGTCCAGTCGGGCTACTACTGGTCGGGTAGTACGTCCGCCGGCGGTCCGACCGCCGCGTGGGTCGTCTCCATGATCGATGGCAGCGTCCCCGCCGGCCTTAAGACGGGTACCTACTACGTCTGGCCCGTTCGGAGTGGACAATCAGTATCATTAGATACTTTGACCAGTTCCGCCTGGGGAGCAGCCGAGGAAAATTTAGACGATTCGGGTTCGACCAGAGCGGTGGCCACTTATCCCGCCTCTGTGCCTAAGACCGGCCAAGCCACCTCTTATGCCACCGGTGATGACGGCGATCTCGAAAAAGGCGTGCCCTGGCCCAGCCCCCGCTTCACCGATAACGGCAACGGCACTGCCACGGATAATCTCACCGGCCTGATCTGGCTAAAAAATGCCAATTGTTTTGGAAAGAAGATCTGGACTGACGCGTTAACCGCCGCCATTGGCTTAGCCACCGGGCACTGTGGCCTGACCGATAGTTCCAATGCCGGAGATTGGCGTTTACCCAACATCAACGAGTTAAAAAGCTTGACGGATTTCAACCATCTTACCCCGGCGTTGCCCGCGGCTAACCCTTTTACTAGCGCCCAGTCGGACTACTACTGGTCGAGCACCACATACGACGCGAATTCGGTCGGAGCGTGGCTCGTCTATATGAACGACGGCGGCGTCTACGCCGGCGGTAAGACGACTATCTACTACGTCTGGCCTGTTCGGGGATTACCGGCTCCTTCGATTACTTCCTTCACCCCGACTTCCGGCGGCACAGGAACATCCGTGATCATCACCGGCACCAACCTGACCGGGGCCACAGCGCTGTCCTTTGGGGGTACCGCAGCGCAATCGTTCACGGTTAACAGCGCCACGCAAATCACGGCCGTGGTAGGGACCGGAGCCACCGGGACCATCAGCGTGACCACACCAGGAGGGACGGCCGGCAGCAGCGGAACGTTTACCTTTACTGCCATCCCAACGCCGACGATTACTTCCTTCACCCCGACTTCCGGCGGCACAGGAACATCCGTGATCATCACCGGCACCAACCTGACCGGGGCGGATATTTCTTGACCGGTTGATCGGCGAGCCGGTACTCACCGTGATCATGGTCACGGTCGGGTT
>JADFXY010000256.1:0-6780 GCA_015233355.1 Deltaproteobacteria bacterium
TCTTGACAGCCGAAAACAGCTCATGTATACTCCCCTAAAATTTGGATATGACCTCCTAAGCAATCCATCAAGAAAGAAAATCATCATGATCAGCAGCAACCACATTCTAACCATCAACGTGCCAGCGGCTCCAGCTTCCATGGCGCCCTTGACCATCTCCAGGATTTCCCGGTCGGAGGTCATTTTTGGCCCGCCCGCGATAACTACCGGCACATGGCATCCCTGGACTACCTGGCTGAAAGATTCCGGATCACCGGTGTAAGGAACTTTGACCACATCGGCGCCCAGTTCCGCACCGACTCGAGCCGCGTGCTTGATGGCCATTGGGTCGTATTCATTTTTGATCTTGGAGCCGCGGGCGTAAATCATGGCCAGTAAGGGCATACCCCATTCCGTGGCAATTTGAGCCACTCTTCCTAAATCTGTGAGCATTTCCCGCTCATGACCGTTGCCCACGTTCACATGGACAGACACCCCGTCCGCACCGAGCTTCATGGCTTCTTCCACCGTGCAGACCAAGGTCTTGGCGTGGGGTTCGGGCGACATGGACGTACTGGCCGACAGATGGACGATCAGTCCCATATCCGGTCCGCTTTTGCGATGGCCCTGGGCCACGATACCTTTGTGGACGATTACGGCGTTGGCTCCGCCGGAGGCTACCTGAGACATGGCCTCTCTCATGTTGACGATACCATCGATAGGTCCGGAGCTGACGCCGTGGTCCATAGGAACGATAACTGCCTTGCCGGTCTCACGACTGATGATTCTTTCGAGTCTGATTGCCTTGCCGATCATCTTCTGGTCTCCTTATGGTTGATAAAACTTATAGTGATGAGTGATGTCGTAAAAGTCATTTGGGCGATGCCGAAAACAAAAAAAGCCCTGGCTGGTTTGTCCACCCAAGGCTTTTTTTCTTAACTTTCCGAATTCAGCGCAAGGGCGGACTTATCCAGGTATAAAAGTAAAAAAAGAATCCCCACCAATAGGTATAGACCGAGTCGCCGGCCTGCTCGATTGTTGATATTGTTGGTTGGGATAGTTCCATTTTTTTCATTTTTATATCCGGGTGCCCTGACGATGAGAGGGGCTGGTTAAATCTTGGTCCATAAACCAAAAGAGCCGCAGGTTTGTTTACCCACGGCTCTTAGCTTGTCAATTTGGTTCGGCAGCTACCGGTCCATGGGCGAAGTTCTCCCGCTAAAGTAATAAAAGAAGCCTTGCCAGGACACGTTGATGGTTAGAATGTGGTTGCTGCTGATCATGATGATTTTCTTTCTTGATGGATTGCTTAGGAGGTCATATCCAAATTTTAGGGGAGTATACATGAGCTGTTTTCGGCTGTCAAGAAAAAAGTTCATGTGAGACGCCGATAATTTTTAAAAGAGGCACCGGACTAAAAATCTATTCTCTGGGTCTGACAACCCAGATGCTCCTTAAAGGCTGATTCAAGCTTTTTGACTTCTTTCATGCGCTATCTCCTTATAAACTCCGAGGGGCTAACCTGGTCAGCTCCTTTGGGGACTTCATTGCCTTTTCTTTAACAAAATAATACTTCAAATAAAATTCGTCGGTTGCCCTGACGGGAGGCACTATTTAGATTGAAATAGCCCGGAAAGTGCGTTATATTGCCGCCGCAATTTCAACTCTAAACCAATGGAGAAACCTGGCGAAAAAAAATACACAGAAGGTGTCTTCACCATCGCCCCGGATAAAATCATCACCACGTTCAACCGGATGGCGGAAGAGATCACCGGCATTCCCCGTGCTGATCAAGAACCCTTCCTGAGACGACAGCGGCGGCAGAATAGGTGAATTTTCCTTCTTTTATTTGGCCTGCCTCTGACTGCCGGAGGCAAGAAAAGCTGTTGTGTGATAATACATATTATGTCATAATAAAGAAAAAAAGGAGGTGAATTATGTCAGTGACTACCGCTAATGCAGTGGCCGATTACATTTTATGCCATCCGGACAGGCCAAATGATCTATCGAACCTAAAAATGCAGAAGCTTGTTTATTATGCTCAAGCCTGGTTTTTGGCTCTTTATGATGAGCCGTTGTTCGATGATCGTTTTGAGGCTTGGATACATGGGCCGGTGCAACCTGAATTGTATCAGCGGTTCAAGAAGTATAAGGGGGGAGCGATTGCCGAGACGCCGGATTGTCCTGTTTTCCCAGATGAGTCGGTCTATGAGCATCTTGATGAATTGATCCGTGTTTATGGCCATCTGTCGGCCTACGAATTGGAATGGAGCGTTCATTCAGAAGACCCTTGGAAGAATGCTAGGAAAGGGTTGCAGATTGATGAATCTTGCAGGAATGCCATAGACCATGAAGACATGAAGGTGTTTTATCGGAATGATGTTGCCGACCAGGAAAATTAGCCATGGCCAAGAAGAAGGCTCTCAATAAACGAATGGAGCTAAAGAAGCGAAGTGGCCCACCCGGCCTCTCATTCTCTTTTAAGTATCTTGATCTGCAACGAAAAGGCGAAGATTTCTCTTTGTCTAATGCTCAGCCTAACTACTTTGAGGTATTGTTGGCCCGGTTAAGAGACATGAGCGGAATTTCCGTAGGTGAGTTTATGTCTGGCCGTTCAATGCGGTCTCACCCAATCGACTGGTTATCGACGACACGGCCTGACGGATTTAATTTGAATGATGATCTAAAAGAATTTGGGGCATGGCAATTTCAGGTAACGGGCAATGCTCACGGCCGGGTACATGGTCTTTTGATTGACAATGTGTTTTTCGTCGTTTGGTTAGACCCGGATCATCGGCTATACAAGTGATCGGTGGAGCCACCCCTACCTCTGGCCGGGGATGATCCCGGTCTCTTCCTGTTTATCGGGCACGCAATATATTGAAGAGTTTACTTCGTGATCAGTTGAACCACTTTGTCTTCCTGCGGCTTCAACAACCCGGCGCTGCTCCGGGCTAACCTGGTGCGCTCCTTGTGAACTATATTTAGAAGGATTGAGGCCACGGCCCTGGTGTAGGACAACTTAGCCAAATAATTCGGCAACCTTGACCTGGGGATATGGCCGCCAAGATAACCGATGGAGATATTATGCTGAGAAAGAGAGCCACGGCCCCGTTTGACTTTCCTGATGATGACGTTCTCGTGGCCAAGCCGCGCAGCGGCATGGGATACTATATCTTGTTTAAGCGGATGATCGACCTGTTACTGGCGGCCATATTATTGCTTCTCCTGTGGCCCCTATTCGGGCTCATTGGGCTGGCCATAAAGCTCGATTCCGCCGGCCCGGTTTTCTTTGCCCATGAACGGGTGGGAAAAAACGGCCGGTTATTTAGGATGTACAAATTCCGGTCTATGCACCTCACGGCCGACCCTTACGCCGTCAGTCCCCTTAATCAGGAGGACCCCCGGATCACGGGTGTGGGCAAATTCATCAGAAGACTTTGTTTAGATGAATTACCCCAACTCTTCAATGTCTTAAAGGGTGACATGGCCATTGTCGGGCCGCGGCCGGAGATGCCGTTCATTGTGGCCGAATATAATAACATCCATATGGAAAGGCTTAGGGTCTTACCGGGGATGACCGGATTATGGCAAATACATGGAGACCGTAGCCAGGCCATCCATGAAGATATCGGTTATGACCTGGATTATATCAAAAGAATGTCTTTATTCCTCGACGCGACCATCCTCGTAAAAACAATGCTGTTTGTACTAACGACAATTAAACCTGAAAAAAAGGAACCGACTCACCCCGATTGAGGCCGTTCCCATTTATTCTTCTATATTTCAACAGTTGAAATTAAGTAAATCAAAATAAACAAGTTGTATTAAGAGGAGTTCCCATGACCGACGTTATCACCACCCCCCGGCCCAAACCTATGATCGTTTTGCGCGAAGAATTTGACGACTGGGCGTTGCTGTTCAATCCGGACACCGGTAAGGCCGTGGGTCTGCCCCCGACCGGTGTGACCATCTGGAAATCCCTCACCACAGGCCAAGACTACGCCGGGGTGGCGGCCGCCGTCTCAGCGGAGTATGAACCACTGCCTGAAGATTTGGACAAAGACATCAGCGCTTTTTTTGAAGACCTGGTTCGGCTGGGATACGCCGAATATACGGCCTAAGGAGCCATTAAATGGCAGAAAACCGCCGACTAATGAAGACGCCCAAAAGCGTCGACATTGACATTACCTCCCGGTGCAACCTCCGCTGCAAATACTGCTACCATCGGACCAGCCCGGCCGATACCGGGAATGAACTGCCCACCGCTGAATGGCTGGAATTTTTCCGGGAGCTGGCCGAATGCGCGGTCATGGACGTGACCATCGGCGGCGGGGAACCGTTCATCAGAAACGATCTGCCCGAGCTGGTCGACGGCATCGTGGCCAACCGGATGCGATTCTCCATCCTGTCCAACGGCGGGTTGATCAAACCTGAGGTGGCCAAACATCTGGCCGCGACCGGCCGGTGCAACTACGTCCAGATCTCGGTGGATGGGTCTCGTCCGGAGGTCCATGACCGGTTTCGCGGAGCAGGTGCATTTGAAGGAGCCATGCGCGGCCTCCGCATACTGCAAGAAGCCGGGGTCCATGTCACCTCCCGGGTGACCATCCATAAGTACAACATCGCCGACCTGGAAAATATAGCCCACTTGCTGCTGGACCAAACCGGGATGGGCTCCTTCTCCACCAACAGCGCCAGTTTTCAAGGCCTGGCCAGGACCAATGACGATGTCTTGTTGTCTCCGTCCGAGCAATGTGACGCCATGATCAAGATTTTGGACCTGGCCAACCACTACCGGGGCCGGATCACCTCCGCCGCCGGTCCGCTTTCCCTGGCCAAAGGCTATCAGGAGATGGAACAGGCCAGGCTGGCCGGACGGGGCATTCCCGGCCGCGGCTTTCTGACCGGGTGCGGGTGCATGTGGTCGAAACTGGCCGTCAGACCGGACGGGACCTATGTCCCCTGCGGGATGCTGTCCCACATCGCTCTGGGCCGGATCAATCAGGACCGGCTGATAGATATCTGGCAAAATCATCCCGACTTCCTCCAGCTCCGGGAACGGTACAAAATTCCGCTGTCCAATTTTCCGGAATGTGCTGACTGCGCCTACCAAATGACCTGCACCGGCAACTGCCCAGCCGGCGGATACGCCCGGACCGGGGAGGTTTACGCCCCTAATTCGGATGATTGCTTGAAACGGTTCTTAGCCGACGGAGGCCGGTTCGTCGCGGTTCCTTAGCGTGTTACGTGTTGCGAGTTGAAAACCACCACCCTTGGTCGACACCTTAAAATAATGGCGATACCAAACAAGCCTCAAGCGGCCTATCAGGCCAACCGGGCGCGAAGTCTGGGTTTGGAGACAGCGGATTATTTCTTATCGATTGAAAGGACGTATTTAACTGATGACATGCACTGCACCTGACCTGACCGATGAAAACCGGACCCTACCGGAAGCGACCGAACCGCAGCCCCAAGTGCGGTCCTTTCCTCTGGGGACTTTGTATTTTTACCTGACCGGGGACTGCAACATGGCCTGCCGCCACTGCTGGATCGCCCCAACGTTTCAGAAGACCGACCGGTCCGAAAAAGCGTTGCCCCTGGACTTGTTCAAAAAAATTATCACCGAGGCCAAAGAAATCGGTTTGACCAGTGTCAAACTGACCGGGGGAGAGCCTTTTATTCATCCCGACATCATCAGCATCCTCAGGTTTGTCCGGAACTCGGGACTGAACCTGAATGTCGAATGTAACGGCACCGCGGTTACGCCCCATATCGCCGACCTGGTTATTTCCTGTAAAAAACCCTCCATTGCCGTGAGCATCGACGGATCAAGGACCAGCCACGAATGGATGCGGGCCGTGACCGGCTCCTTTGACCGGGCCTCCCAGGGCGTCCGGTTTCTGGTCGAGGCCGGTATCCGGCCCCAGGTGATCATGTCCGTGGCCGAACAAAACAAACACGAGATCGCCGAACTGGCCAGGTACGCTAAAGACCTGGGCGCGGGTTCGGTCAAATACAATTTCGTCACCCCCACCGCCAGAGGCGAGGCCATGGCCAAGGAAGGCGGGACCGTCTCGGTGGCGGAGCAGATTAAGCTCTCCAACTGGATTCAGAACGACCTCAAGAACGAAATCGGCATCCCCCTGATGACCAACCTGCCGTTTGCTTTCCGGTCTCTGTCGTCCATGTTCGGGCCTCAAGGGAACTGCGGCCGGTGCGGTATCTTCAGCATTCTTGGAGTGCTCCACGACGGGACGTACGCCCTGTGCGGCATCGGGACCAGCGTTTCGGATCTTTGTTTCGGCAACGCCCGGACCGATCAGATCAAAGACATTTGGGAAAACGCCCCGGCCCTCAATGAAATCCGAAATCATCTGCCCAAGGAATTAAAAGGTATCTGCTCCCGGTGTCTGGTCCGGAACGTCTGCCTGGGCCATTGCGTGGCCAACAACTATTATGTAGAGCAGGACCTGCTGGCCGGCCACAAATTCTGTCAGGACGCCGTAGACGCCGGGGAGTTTCCGGCCACCCGGCTGGCGGAGGGGCAGGTCAACTAACGGGTTGCGTGTTTCGGGTTGCGTGTTTCGGGTTGCGTGTTGCGGGTTGCTGGTTTCGGGTTGACAACCGTCACCCTGGGTAGATGGTTGCAATACGCTCGGAGTGAGTTTGAGAAGTAACCGGTCACAAGCAACCGGCCGGATGCTTTCGGAAGCGTCGAGTATAGCCGTGTCAAGTATATCGGCCTGCTTGATTGGAGGGCAGTTGACCGGAAGTGGGCGAACTTGTGGATCAGAGGAA
>JADFXY010000257.1:0-6756 GCA_015233355.1 Deltaproteobacteria bacterium
TCATTGTCCCGATAAAAAAATCAACTTGATCTATTGAGTTTAAAATATCATTAAAATAATCCTGATATTCACGTTGGGTCATAGGTAGACAACTTCTTCAAGGATGTGCTTCCCGATGTGGGGTTTCAATGCGTTCTTCGTTACCAGGTCCACTTTTGTACCTAATAGCGTTTGAAGGAATTCTTCCAAGTCTATAAAATGAAAGAAATCCACAGGCTCAGTAAATTCTACCAACATGTCGATGTCGCTTCGTTTTTTTTGTTTTCCTTTAACCACGGAACCAAAAATGCCTATCTTGCCCACCTTGTATTGCGTAGCTAAGGTTTCCAGATGTGATGATAGGATTTCTTGTATTTCCAGTAAATTCTTCATTAGCTTATGCCGATCGGGCCAAAGAAAAGAATGACTTGTAGAGCATTCATCACCGGGTCTCCTAATTCATTTGGCTAAAGACAAAACTAAAGTTGGAGTAATAAGAACACAGTAAGGGATTCTCGTCAAGAGAAAAGCCAGGACTCATCAATTCAGTGTGGCGCTTCGGTGGGAAAGAGAACCCGTCTGACATTCGAAAGGAAAAAACCCCGCCTGGCTGATTCGCCGGGCAGGGTCCTAAGATTACAACATCATGGCATTAGGCCGAACCGGCCCAGACACCTATGTTTAATTTTTGGGCTTGCTGTTCCAGGGATAAGAGATGGGTGTTCCCTGTGCTGGTTTTGTCGCAACGGGCCAGGCCGACCTTGAGCAGTTCTTCTTGAAGCAAGCTGCAGTCGGGTAAAACGAAGCGGCCGGTTGCTCCATCATTTTTCTCGACGGATATCTCGATGGATCTTTCTACGGGTCTGTCGACAGATCTAGGGTAAACGACCACATATTTATAAAGACACAGTTTTTTGATATAACTGAGGGCTTCTTCGCCACCTAACCGGCCCTCTTCAGGCACTTCGACTTCGGCTATGCGCATGTTCCTCAGGATTTTTGTAGTTTTCACCTGGAAGACATCCAGCCGGCCGCCGTCCAAGACGGATACGACAACCCCTTCCCACGCCCCGGGCGGGATCGCAGAACAAGACTCCTGGGCCGGGGAAAAGGCCGGCCGGGATAGAGCTAGCAAAAGAACGCAGCAAAAGAATAATCTTATTTTCATGTTCCTCTTTTATCACTCCTGCAAGAAAAGTTCAACTGTTTTTTCAGATCAACTGCTTGAAAAATATTGGACCGGTGTCCGGCGGTATTATGCATTCAGGAGGGACAGTCGGGGGCCATGAAGGCAAACGCCGGCTCCGAGTATAACCGGCTTAGTGGAATGCCTTCACCGGGAAAGGAATATAAATAGCTGTTATGGTCAGATTAGAGTTAATCGTCAGGGTCAGCGTCCTGGACATCAGAGTCCTGGAGTCGGAAAATTTTCCCCCGGTCACTCCCCAATAGAAGAAGCCATAATTGCTCAGCCTGTTGGCCGTTAACGACACTAAGGTATTCGCCGGAAATTGCTTGGAACATGTGCCGGGGCAGGTCATGTCGCCCGATATGGTTCCGCCGCTTGCCGGGTCATTGACCACAGTCAGCATGTAGCTTTGCCCCGGGATAGGAGTGGTTGTCGGCGTCGGAGTTGCGGTCGGAGTACTCGTCGGGGTCGGAGTTGTGGTCGGAGTGCTCGTCGGAGTCGGAGTGTTTGTCGGCGTTGGTGTAAAGGTCGGAGTGCTCGTCGGAGTCGGAGTACTTGTCGGCGTCGGAGTGTTTGTCGGAGGAATGAAAGTGAAAGAAGCTGAACTTGTAGCCTGACCACCGGGAGTGGTGACGTTGATGTATCCGGAGGTCCCGGTTCCCACCACTGCCGTTATCCGGGTGCCGCTGTTCACCGTAAACGGCTGAGCCGCCGTACCGCCGAAGGTGACGGCCGTGGCCCCGGTCAGGCTGGTCCCGGTGATGGTTACAGACGTCCCTATGCTGCCGGAAGTCGGAGCAAAGGAACTAATCGTAGGGGCGGGAGTATAGGTAAACACCCCCCCACCGTCGATGCCGGCATAGACGACACCGGCCGTATCCACGGCTAAGGCCATGACATTCGTGTTAGTCAGACCCGTGTTGATCTGGGTCCATGACATTCCGCCATCGATCGTCATAAACATCCCTTGATCGGGGGTGCCGGCATAGACCGCCCCGGCCGCCACGACTAAGGCATGGATACAAGTGCTGATGTCTGAAAGGCCGTTGTTGACCGTGGTCCAGGTCGTTCCGCCATCGGTCGTCTTAAACACCCCGCCGCAGGCGTCGGTGCCGGCATAGACTGTCCCGGCCGTATCCACGGCTAAGGCGCGAACGTCGGACAGGCCGGAAACGGACAAGCCGGTGCTGACCGTGTTCCAGAACCCTGTTTGATAGGTCATCTTATATACACCGGCTGAGCCGGTGCCGGCATAGACCGTGCCGGATGGATACACGGCTAATGCAAAGACCGTATTTGGGCTGGTGTTGACCGGGGCCCAAGCGCCAGGATTGCTCGTGGCCATCGAAAACACCCCGCCCTCGGTTCCGGCGTAGATAGCTCCGGCCGTATCCGCGGCTAATGAATGGACATAGAGGTTGGTCAGGCTGGTCGGGCTGGTGCCGTTGATCTGGGTCCACGCCGTCCCGCTCCACTTATGCACCCCACAGTTGTGGCCCCCGGCATAAACAGTCCCATTCGTATCTGTGGTTAAAGACCAGACGGTGAGGTCGTCCCAGGTGGCCAGGCCGGCGTTCATCTGAGTCCACGCCGCCCCGCCGCCGATCGTGTTAAACACTCCGCCGTCGGTTCCGGCATAGACTGTACCGCCCGTGCCCGCGGTTAAAGAATAGGTGACGGCGGTTAGGCCGGTGCCGATGGCGTTGTTCCAGGTCGTTCCACTATCGGTCGTTTTAGATACCCCGCCGAGGGTTCCGGCATAAACCGTCCCGGCCGTGCCCGGGGCTAAGGCATTGACCTGGGCGGTGTTACCCTGAGTCCACGAGGCACCCCCGTCAGTCGTCTTAAACGGTCCCCCGTCGGTTCCGGCATAGACCGTCCCGGCCGAAATGGTCAAGGAGGTGATATGGTTATGGGTCAGGGTTGTCGTTGGCGTGCCGTTGACATTGGTCCAGGTGACGCCCCCGTCGGTCGTCTTATAAACACCATTATATAAGGTGCCTGCATAGACCGTTCCGGCCGTATCATAGGCCGTCGTGGCCGAAACTATGGCTAAGGAAGAGACGGCGGCCGAAGGGGGCAGGGTGGAGGCGGTCTGGGACCACGTCGTCCCCCCATCGGTCGTCTTATACACCCCCCCGGAGGAGGTTTGGTTTCCGTCGGTTCCGGCATAGACTATATTATTGGTCGAATCCACGGCTAATGCACGGACGTTGATATAGCCGTTACTATCAGTGGGCAGGATGGCCGTGCTGGTGCCGTTGACCGGGGTCCAGGTGGTCCCCCCATTGATCGTCTTCACTATCCCGTCGACGCTGAGACCGGCATAGACCGTCCCGGCCGTATCTATGGCTAAGGCATTGGTGGTCTGGAAATGAACCGAGTTGGAGTTGTAGACATTGGTCCAGGTTCCATTGACCAGCTTATACACCCCGGCGGGGCCGCTATAGAGCATAATGCCGGCATAGACCGTCCCGGCCGTATCTATAGCTAATGAATCGACCTCGATGCTGCTCGCGCTGATGGTAGAGCTGAACAGGCCGGTGTTCAGCTCAGTCCAGGTACTCCCACCATCGGTTGTCTTAAACACCCCGCCGCGCGCTTTGCCGGCATAAACCGTTTCGGTCGGCACAGGAGTCAAAGTCGTTCGCACAGCCAACGCAGAAAAATATCCTCCGTAAGGCCCCGTGGTGGTCCACTGGTTGACCCCGGCTTGGGTCGGGCCTGCCGCGGAGATGAAGGTCAAGGCCGCGATCAATCCAATAAACCCAAACAGTCTCTTTAGTTCATTCATCTTCCCACCTCTAATAATTTGTGGATAAAAGCAGAAATACGGGGCGTTAGTTGGGGTTGTTTTTTACAGTTGATGGGCCGGCTTTATTAAAACAATGATGGAGCGTCAACGGAGATTTTGCTAGGGAAGTAGTTGATCGGATATATAACTAAAAGGAATAATTTAAAGTTTAAAAATAAAGAACCTACGGCTGTCAAGTCAGGCGCCGGCATCTCAAATTAGTTTCACCGGAAGTTATTGATGGAAAGCGGATGCAACCAGGTATTTGAAGTATGCTTTTGCAGTCTGAGTTCCAAGTTAAAACTATATCTATTTTAAATATGGCATGATCTAATTTAGTTGTCAATAAAAAAACAGTATATATTAATTACTATATTTATGGTAAAATTAGTACATTAGCCAGCCACAGACGCTATCCACCACCTCTGCGGCTAGCCCTGTACCTTCATCACCTTCATCGTTTGTCAAAATGATCACAACCGCATCGCCAGTCATGGGTCGCATCAATTCCGGTATTTGCCGATTAGTTAAATAAATTGGATCAATCCACTTGTTATAGTTTGTTGGTTGGTCTATAATAGTGCAACCGTGTTTGTGGCCTTGGACTATATTGTAGCCATGTGTAGCTAAGTAAGAAATATAAAACATTCTTTACATATTGATTAATATCAACTTTATATAGGTTTTCTTACGTCGCAAATATGGCGGGAACGGCTCGCCCGGCTGCTTATATAACATACTAGGTGGATCAGGTAGTAGTACTAGAGCATAGACCTGTAGGGGCACCCAATATTATATATAACAGATTTAATTGACATGATAAATATGATCAATAACGCTAATCCTGAAGCTTCGAAACTACCTGCATATCGGCATATCGGCCCCTCGGCTCAAAAAGGGTGTACCACAGATAGAGAAAAGGCTTGACAAAATCCTATGATACGAATAACCTGGCACCTGTTATAAAGAACTACGTGACAGCGAAAGAGAATGCCTCTTGTGGGTTGGGCTCTTTCAAAGTAATTGGTGACGGGGGACGGGCCAAGTTGTGGTTGATGGAATCTCCGGGAGGAGAATCGCTGACTGTCATTTTTATTGTTTTTGGTAGTTACGACGATTGGTGGGGTCGCTCAAGGCGAACCCGGCCGCACCGCCGTCCATCATCCCTTCGCCCCGGCAAAGTTTTTCAAGCGTGAGTTAGGGGGGGTCTTCGGACCGAGAGGCAGGCAGGGACTCCTGCAAAAATCCTGTAATTGAGGAGGGCTAGAGATGCAACCGGAACCTGTTGATCCAATGTTCGCGTGGTATGTGTGGGGGGCGATTATGATTGGAACTTTTTTTATGACAGTCATCGGGACATGGCTCATTGCCAGGAGGTGGGATGAATGAATCAGCAATTCCTCGATATACCTCAACCAACCACCGGAATGATTGTCGGGTCGGTCATCGGAGTGGGCATCCTCTTGTCCGTGGCCGTCTTTCTCGGGATTATGGCCAAGAGACAATGGAAGGGCATGGATGAGTATCTGGTCGGGAAGAGGGACATCGGTCCCTGGGTGACCGGCCTGGCTCTCACCGGCTCCTACATCTCCGGCTGGGCTTTTTGCGGTAGTACGGCCGTCGTTTATAGTGTCGGATTTTCCGGAATGTGGTTCGGCGGAATCTGGTCGTTGATCGGGATCATCCCCTGTGTTTGGCTGGCCGCGACCAAGACCCGTGAATTCTCTTTTAAACTGGGTGCAGCCACGATCCCTGAGACACTCGGCCGCAGGTTCGAGTCAAAGGGACTGCAACTTCTTATTGCCGGAAGCATGTTGTTTTTTCTTTTTATCTACTCCGTGGGCCAACTTAAGGCGGCCGGAGCGGTCTGGTATGCCGTCACCGGTTTGCCGGCTGTTTGGTGTCTCCTGATTTCCATTATTATTGCCTGGTTGTTTCTGGCTCTGGGCGGGTATATGGGGACGCAATGGTTCATCGCGGTAAAGGGCGGTTTTCTGGCTCTTGTCGGCTGTGCCCTGGGTGTTTGGGCGATCATCTATGCCGGAGGATTTGAGGCGATCTCAAATTCTCTGATGAAACAGAGCCCCAATCTTATGCGGCTAATTGATCCGACTTTGCCCAAGGTGGGTGTCCCCCAACTCTTCTCCAGCTATGTGGGCATCTTCGCCACACCGGTCATCTTCTTCACCATGGCCGTGGGATTTCCCCACAATGTCAGCCGGTTCCTGGGGATGAAAAGCATGAGCAAGAAAGAGTTCATCACCCTGTGCTTCGTGGTCTGGTTGACGGCCGGGGTGCCGATCATGCTGGATTGCTCCAGCAACGGTCTGGTGGCCAGGATGATTTTCGGCAAGAACCTGTTGGCCAATAAGCAATGGGGAGCCGATCTGGCCGCGCCCATGCTTTCCTGGGCTGTTGGCGGACCGGGATTGCTGGCCGCTTATTTGACCGGGCTGGTCGGGGCGGCTTTGGGGACGTTATCGGCCATGGTCTTTATCATGAGCGCCAACGTGACCCGTGACATCGTCAAATTGCTTAGGCCTCAGACGACCGACAAGACCCTGCTGATGATGGGTTATTTCTTAATCGCCCTATTTCTCTTCCTGCCCTTCATTTGGACACTCAACAAGCCGCCGGCTCTACTGGCCATTTTCATGGGCCTCTCGGCCATGGGCCTGGGCGCCATCTTCTTCTTTGTCACCGTGGTGTCTTATTACTGGAAGCGGGCCACGAAATGGGGCGCCATTTCCACAGTTATTTTCGGGACCATCGCCACCCTGTATGGCGGCTGGGC
>JADFXY010000258.1:0-6742 GCA_015233355.1 Deltaproteobacteria bacterium
GAAACGTCAATAAAAAAAAATGTTTACATCTCCCCGGATCAAAAAATAAATGTGCTCATGCTCGACCTCTGGCGGCACTCCCTGACCTGTGCCCTGGCTGCCAGATGGCTGGCCGAAAAGGCTGATTACCCCGCCATGGCCAATGAAGCTTTCGTAGCCGGGTTGCTCCATGACGTTGGAAAGCTCTTCCTCCTTCGGGTGATGGAGGAAATTAGAATGACCGATGAACTTCATAGCGATTTATCTAGAGAATTGATTATTGAAGTGCTGCAAACACAACACACCCTTCAAGGATATAATCTCTTATCTCGATGGAACCTGCCGGAAAAGTATTGTCATGTCGTCAGGGACCATCATGACGAAAGTTTTGACGCCACCGATGTGCTGATTATCATGCTCCGGTTGGTGGATCTGACCTGCCAAAAACTAGGGGTCGGCCTGCTCAACGATCCAAGTATTGTCCTGGCCAATACCAATGAGGCCCACGTGGGTGGATTCAATGAAGTCATGCTGGCTGAGCTGGAGATCAAAGTCGAGCAGATTGTCCAATTCACGGAACGAGTCGGTACTTTCAGTCCATGACCGTTTAACCGGGATAGACCCGGCGTGATCATTTAAATTGAAAAATGGCGAGTCACCTCGGCATTAGGACGCCTGGCCGGCTCGCATCGTTTATGGGAATAACATAATGAACCGGCGGAGGGCCTGAACCCTGGCCGGACCTGATCAGTTAATCCAAATCTCCACACGCCGATTCTTGTCTCGACCCTCTTTGGTTTCATTGGACGCGACGGGATGACCTGAACCAAGCCCATCTACCTGCTTAGCCTCGGCCCCTCGCTTTTTCAACTCATTAGCCACGGCCAGGGCCCGGGACTTCGAGAGCGCGACATTAAATTGTTCATCTCCTTTGTTATCGGTAAATCCGAAGAGATAAAAGTCCTTGCCCTTATATGTTGGTTGAGTCAGAATCTGAACCACCCGGTCTAGATCTCGGATGGCTCTGTTGTCAAACTTGTCGCTTGACGCCTTGAACCGGAAATTCGTGGAAAGTTGATTCAGATTTTTGGTCCGTTGCCCGTAGTTATCCAATGGCATAGAAGCATCGGCCACCTTCTTCTCAACCTTTTCAGCTTTGATGGTCTGGTCGATGAAGCCGGCCTGTTTCGCGATATCCTGTCCTTCTTTGGAAAGAGCAAAGTCAATAAACTTACGGACCCAGGGATTCTTCGGCGACTCAGCGGTGTAGAGGAAAAGACGCCGGGACAGGGGATAGTCTTCCCTGGCCACAGTGAAGAAAGAAGGCAGAATGGGTGCAGCGCCCGGTTCTATGATTTCGAGGGCTTGGGCCGATCTGATGTATGGCAGGCCAATGAAGCCGATGGCTTTAGGATCGTTGGCGACCGTATCGGAAAGAAGGCTGCTGTCTTCGTACCTCTCCGAGGTGGCCGCAAGCTTCTTGTCATGCAGCACCAATGACTTGAAAGTATCATAAGTTCCGGAGTTGTTGTCCCTTGAGCACACCCGGATTTTTCCCTGTGTGCCTTTCACCCCGGCCCAATCGGATATTTCGCCGCTGAATATGCCCCTCAATTGCTCGACGCTGAGAGATTTGACCGGATTGGCTCTATTGACAATGACGGCGATACCATCCAGAGCCAGTGTATGCTCGCTATTGGGCGAAGTCATGTCCCCCAGTCCGGCTTCCTCAAGTTTCTTGACCTCTTCGTCCTTGATTTTCCGCGAGGCCATCCCAATATCGCAGTTGTTGACAAATAAATCATTAAATGCCGTAGTTGATCCATGGGCGTGAACCTCGATGAGTTTGGCCGGGGCGGTATCACCAAAGTCGCCACTTATTGTCTCCTCCTCCTCCTTTTGGCCGGGAACCTTCGTGACCTTTCGGGCCCCCTCGTTCTTAAGGAACTGCTCGGCCAGGGCCGGCCCCAGTTTTGATCCAATCGTGTTTGACCCGTGCATCCTAAATATAGTTTGACCTGGTTGGGCCGGAGGAACATTAGCGGGGTTATCCGCATGAGAGGTCTTGGCCGTCTTTTCCGTCTTGGCTGGTTCCACACCCTGGTCGGCCTTAATTTTGGCCGGCGCCGGCTTAGGCGGAGGACTGCCGGCCGGCCCATAATACAAACCCACTCCAGCGATAACCAAGACAATCACTATCCCGGCGGCCCAGGATAAAGTTTTTCTCTTTCCGCCTCCAGTTGCTTCAGTGATTTTCAGGTTGCTGCCGCATTCCGGACATACCAGGGCCTGACCTTCTTCGATTTCGATGATACTCTTGTTATCCGCCGTATCACACATTCCAAAATTAACGCACTTACCAATCGCTTTTGGCATTTTAAGCCTCCTCACGGATCATGGAAACCATCCTATTCTTCGCGGCCGTCAATATAATCAGTCCGCCGGTAGTTAAACAAAATGATTCCGCAGACCGCCGATCTAACCGAATGAGAGATCTTAAGATAATCTTAAAATATTTTTTATCGCCGACTTGGAGCCTTCGATAAACTTCTGGTATTGGGGATCGAAAACATCGCCTTGCACCTCGCTTTTAACCGCGATCAACACCTTTCTAATTTCCTGCAACAATTGCTCCTTTTCATCCGCCTTGGGGAAGTCGTTGGCTATCCGGTCCAGGACACTGGTCTTCAGTTCGCGGACGTGTTCCATGGTCATAACGGCAGGCGTCTCGATGAGGGTTTTCCCCAAAACGATGGGGACGTCTTCTATCCCCCATTTATTCTTCCTGGGCCAGACCAGTCTATTTACCCCGGTTTGGCGATCCGGCATGGATAGAATCAACTTCAATGCCCTGGCCATCAATAGATAAGGGATGGACTCGTTTACCTTATCATCACCGGTCGAATCATATAAAGAAGGATGTTGACGGCCGTTTCCTTCTAAGTGCAATGAGAATATAGACCTCTCCGCATCGGGGCCGATTATCCGGCGCAGGTATTTCTCCTTTAACATCCTGACTTGTTTGACACACCTTAAGGGAAAGGCGCTCTTGACATTTATTAAGGTTAGTTCATTGATTTTATGATCTGTTTCGATAAACGTCACCTCTGTCTTAACGCTCTGGCTAAAAGCCGCTTTCAATCGGGCCACAAATTCTGAGCTCGTCTGCGACCGCGGGATGAGGATGGTGAAGGCGGAGGAAAGAATTTCTTTGCCGGACCCGTTGGTTGCATTCTCACCCAGTTCATCTTTATCGTAGGCCAGATAGACCCTGGTATAAGATATCAATTTGTCAATGTAGTCTTTAAGCCCGGTTGAGTCGCTCTCGAATCGCTGTTTCAGCTTTTCGATAATACTCGTCCCAAATACCCTATCCTCCATGCGGTCTATCAGGATATCATGAGCCTTCAGGACGTCTACGCCGCAAATCATTTCCAATGCCTTCATCAGGGAGGAGATCTGGATCCGTTCGCTAAACCGGGCGAACGACGGCTTATCCCCCAGCCGGGCGACCAGGACCGATTTGATTTTATTGGTCTGGTTTTTTTGGGCCGGCTGCTGCTTGATCAGGCGCGTGGCAAACTTACTGACCCGTTCATAGTCATGAAACTTGACCAAATGGCCATGAATGTCGGCCTCGAAACTGCCCTTGCATCTTTCCTTCATCCCAAAATCACAGCGGGCCGCTGCTTCCGTCAGGAGGGCCGTGCAGTTGGCGATTTCTCCACTCAATCTGTTAAATTCATCAATTAAATTCAGGAGTAACGACTTGGAAAAAAGGAAGCCTTCAATGAGGGTCATGATTACATATTTTTGCTGCATTAATTCCACCTGGGTGTGAAACAGGTCCCATTTCTTCCCGACCATCTTACCCATTAGCCCACAGCGGTCAAAAGCCTGCCGTTTCGTATTGATTTGAGCCTGGCAATGATCGGCTTTCTCCTTTGACCGGGCAATTTTCCCTTCGATTTGTCTAAGTCGGTCGTCGGTGTCAGCGATTAGAGAAGTCATTAACAAGGATACTTCATAGAGTGATAATTCACTCATCTTCCATTGCTCAAAAAGCTCGCTTTCGATTCCGGAGACGATGACCTCAACCATATTTTCTATGGCTACGGACTTGATTTGATAAAATCTTTTTACGCCCATCCCTCTGAAATCTTCACTAAACTGCTTGTCACATAATTTTGCCAGTTCCTTGATCCAGCTTTCAACTTTATTTGTCTTAATCACCTCAACAAAGTTGGCCACGACATTTTCCCATAATGCCGGGATGGTCTTCCACTTTTTATCAGCAGCATCTTCCGGCAATATGCCCTTGGATAAACACAAATGTTCATCGCTGAGTTTCCATTTTGACTGGACATCATTCCGCTTAACATATTCTTCGAAATTGGCAACCGGCGGGATGTTGATGAAGCCCAATTCTTCAGTCCGATTATTATACTTCATTTGCAAAACCGATTGACGGGCCAGACAATAGGCCAAGAACTCCCTAATCTCTTCTTCGGGAATGGCCAGCTTTTTGAGGCCGAGGGCCAAAAATCGTTTACTTCGTTCAGGGACATCACCTCCACCAGCCATCTCGGGGGCAGCCTGATTATTCTCAAAGCTCTCTATTCGATCGATGCTGCTCCAACCTGTATCTTTTAGCATGACAATTCTTTGATAGAGAAACTCAGCCAAGATATTGGGAATTTCTCTGTAGCCGTCAGTTCTCCGGCCCAATTCATTTTGGTCAGAAAATAAATAGCAGCTATTGAACGGGTAGCGGATTTCACACCTTTTGTTATCTTTACTTATGTCATGAGGGAAAAAGGCTCCGACGCTCAACGAATTAAGCTCAATTAACCCCGCATATGCATTGGCGTGATAGTTAGCCGTGTCCCGGTGTGCCGCCGGTTGTTCTTCCGGAAGCAATAGATATAAGATAATCCGGTATTGAATTGCGTCGGTGGCGCTATATTTTGTCCGGATTTGACTGATGACGTCGATCAGGGTGCCGCTGCCGATGGTTCCGCCTAATCCTGCGCAAACGTGAAAGGTGACGTTGTCGTAACCAGACTTCTTTATGAGCTTGTTGACGTGCTTATCCAGCGCCAGGGTGAACCTGGAAAGATTAGCGGCCAAAAGTAATCTGCCGAGTCGGCGCATCCGGCCATGCGCCATGCTGTCTGGATTGGCGTTGAGGATGTCCGCCCAGTTCTGTTTGTCTCCGAACCAGTCATCAACACCGGGATTTTTATCAACCTGTTCTAAGTATGGGTGGAGGTTGGCGCCGGAGATCAAGACCTGACTATCCGCGGTTAATTGAAAGCTTTTACCCAAGGTTTGCCAGGTCGGATCGTCCGGATCCATCAGTGACGGGTCGGCGTCCACATACATGTATCCCAGGTTGACGCCCGGGATGTCTCCATTCAGCGATTCTTGAAAAATATCCCGCCGGAGGGACCGGAGTACCTTTCCGCCCGTTCCCCCAAGCCCGATGACAAGATGATTGGCCATGGTCAGCTCCATTTCTTGATGACTTATCATATTAATTCCGGTAGTTGCATAGTACATTGGCAGGCTGAAGGGCCGAGTCGGAATTGGGACCTGCTTTCATCCTATCCCAGCTCCGGTTGGCTTCCAGCAACCTCGGTATCTTCAAGACAGGGACTTTCCGGCGTGAGCTGGCCGGCAATCGGCGGCATCTTGAACTCAGCCCAACCATATCACGGCCTAAGTTCGTGAATCATGAGATCGAGTTTTCTTGAGTTTGTCTTCCGAAGAGACGAGTTGGCCGCAACACCAGGAAATCAGCTTACAGTATGGAAGTAAACAATTTCACGACACTCTGGTTACAGTTTTATGACATGTTCATTACATTATCGTAATACGATCACCTAGTTTTAACCATTCTCGGTAGTGGAAAATTATAACAAAAGTTTTTACAGAGAGTTCCGCTGGGTGCGAAGGGACATAAGATAACCACAGTTATCCTGGTTCACCCTTCGGGGCTTGGTGGTCGTCTTACACTTGTAACCGATGATTTTCATGGCCAAAAATTATTTCATGCCTTCGCTCAGGTAGCCCCGCCCGGCTTCTTGACATTCTTCGAGATTCCGGCTTATAATAGCAAGTAAGTGTAAGAGCGGACCGAAGCGGCAAAATCCCGACCAGCCTGGGGGCCGGATTGTCTAACATCACCAATAGCCATGATCGCTTCTTCAAGCCGGAACCATTGATCGTTTTTTATCTGCTGCGCTACATGGTCAAGATTTGGGGGCAACTCATCGAGCAAGGCTCAAAAGGCCGCCTGCCCCCAATCATACCTTTGGCGCTTTACCATGGGGCGACCAGGTGGCAAGTGGACCGGAGGTTTAGCCGACTGCTCGACCATCCCCGGCGTTGCAATCATTCTTGCCTGACTTCCGGTTTCTTTATTGTGATCTGGGGGAGTATGAAGAAGAGGATATCAGGGGCGAGGCCGGCCTCCGGATGACCCTGGTGTTGCTGAAATTAATCTTTCATCCTGTTGAATTAAAAGAGCGGATTAGAGATATCCTGGAGATGTTGCGCCAAATGGAGCGGACGGGCCGTCCCGACTATGGCAAGAAAGTCATGAGCTATCTGATATCGAATCAGGACAAGATCAGCCACCAGGACTTGATGAAGGTCGTGGTGGAAGTATTCAAAGATATAAAGGAGGGTGACATGCCTGGTTTCGTTCAAACCTGGTATCAGGAAGGAATCCAAAAAGGTCTGTTGCAAGGCCGCCAAG
>JADFXY010000259.1:0-6736 GCA_015233355.1 Deltaproteobacteria bacterium
GTTTGGTTCAGACCGAAACCGAAGTCAACGACGTCCGAGAGACCGTTGTTCGCAACCATAGCCTATTTATTATTAGATAGAACCAGGGATGGACACACAATCAGAAAATAAAATATACCTTCAAGAACAACTGGAACAACGCGTTCTCCACGGGCTGGCCTGTGAATGGGATGTCGCTCAATGGGCCCTCCCCAAGACCTACCAGGGGTTGATGCGGAGACCGCTGTTCAGCCTTAAAGATATGAACCATAAATGGGGACACTGGTCTGGGGCGAAGCGTGAGATTTGCTTAAACCGGAATCTTGTGTTCAATCATTCGTGGGAAGCCGTGCGTGAGGTATTACGGCATGAAATGGCCCACCAGTTGACCGAAGAGGTGCTGGGCAAGTACGATGAACCGCCTCATGGTCCCACCTTCCACCGGGCCTGCCTATTACTCCAGGCCGACCCCAAGGCTTCGGAAAGATACCAGCCGCTGGATGGCCGGGCCGAATCGGAACCATCAAGCCCGGAAGACAGAATCATGGTCAGGGTAAAAAAGCTCATGGCCCTGGCCGAGAGCCGAAACCGACACGAAGCCGAATCAGCCATGGCCAAGGCCCATGAACTCTTGGCCAGGTATAACTTGGATCTACTGTCTCACCGGAGTTCCCGAAATTTTGTAACCGTTTTTGTGGGCCAACCAGCTCTACGCCATCGTCGCGAAGACTATCGGCTGGCTCATCTGCTGCAAGACTTCTACTTTATCTACTGTCTTTGGGCGGCCAGCTACGTCCTGGAGAAGGGCAAAATAGGAAGAGTCCTGGAAATCAGCGGGACCCCGGAAAATGTAAAAATTGCCGGTTATGTACATGATTTCGTGTATCACTTCATCCGATCCCAATGGCATCAATATAATCAAGGCAAGGGATTGAACCGCCATCGGGAATCAGACTTTGCCGTGGGTATCGTTGAGGGGTTTCGATCCAAGTTACAAACAAAAGAACAAATCAAAGGGAGATTGAACGGTGAACGTGGCTTAGTCAAGATCGATGATCCGTTGCTTTTGGCCTATGCCGCCCGCAGATATCCTCATATCGTCAGGTCATCCAGAAAAACGGCCGGTTATGATCGAACGGTTTTAGAAGATGGACGAAGCATAGGAAAAAAACTGATCATCTCCCAAGGTATCACCGAAACCAACCAATGCTCGGTCAGATTGATTGACAACAAGTAACCATCGGCTGTGTTAAACTAAAAATGGCCCGAGACTGATAATCCCGAGCGCGACAAAATCCTTTCTCCGTAAGCAATCGGCCCATAGTGGCCGGTTCTCTTCAAGTCTTAAGGAGCCAACTATGAAAACCAGGAAAAGCGGTTTGACCGCCCTAATCATGATCACCCTGACCCTGGCCGTGTTTATCGCTCCGGCTGCGGCCAAAAACGATGTTCGTGAAACTATCAATAAAGCGGTCGGATATATTTTGAAGGCTCAAGGTAAAGACGGGGGATGGCCGCGGGTCATGGAGTCGTCCGCGAGTGAAGCCGAAACCACGTCTTGGGCGATTCAGGCTCTGGCTCTTTGCGGCCTGGGCAACAGCGATGCGGTGCGAAACGGAAAATCATTTCTCCTGACTGATCAGAAAAACGACGGTAGTTGGAACAACAATTCCGCCCATACGGCTTTTGCCGTCATTGCCCTGGCTCAACTGGATACCGGCAAGCAATCTGTGTCCCGGGCCGTGGCCTGGCTGAAACAATGTCAGCAGAGTGACGGTGGTTTTCCCAGGATTAAGGGCCAGGGGCCATCTTTATCGCATTACACGGCCATAGCCGTTAAAGCTTTTCTGGCCACTGGAATGAAGGCGGATGAACAACCCATTAAGCGGGCCTTGGAGAACCTCATGACCGTCCGGAACAAAGACGGCGGGTGGAGTATCCCCAAAGGCGGCGAATCCTTATCTGTGGCGACGGCATGGGCGGTTAACGCCCTTTGCTCTGCAGGACTACCGTCATCCGACCCCATCGTGGCGCAGGGCATCGAGTGGATGACGCGAAGTAAAAAAGGCATCAACGGCGGATTCGGATCGGGACCGTCAGGTTCGGCAGACCCGGAAATAACGGCCTATGTCCTTCTTGCTCTAACGGTCGCGGGTATGCCCACCGGATCCAAGCCGGTGGATGACGCCGTGTCCTATCTGTGCGCCACGCAACAACCGGATGGCGCTTATATAAGTGACACTCCCATCCAATTTAATAAGATTCCCAAGAAGAACGTCCAAACCACTTGTTTTGCCGTCTGGGCGCTAAAGCAGGCCATGCTCCCGCCCCTATCGCATAATCTGAAATGAAGATGAAGATTTTATTACATATATGTTGCGCCCCGTGCGCCTGCTACCCGGTGAAGGTGTTACAGGCCGAAGAGTTTGAGTTATTCGGCTACTTTTTTAACCCCAACATCCATCCCTACGCCGAATTTAAGAAGAGGCAAGACACGGTTCGGGCTTTTGCCGATAAGATGCAGTTGCGGGTCATTTATCAGGAAGATTATGACGTAGCGGAGTTCTTCAGAAATGTGGCTTTTCGGGAGGAGCAAAGATGTCTATTCTGCTATCAGCGTCGACTCGAAGCCTCGGCTCGCCTGGCTAAGCGCGGCAAGTTTGATTATTGGACCACGACTCTGTTATACAGCAAGCACCAGAAGCACGATCTGATCATTCAGTTAGCCGAAGAATCGGCCAAGAAAATAGGCGTCAAATTCCTTTATCGCGATTTTCGGGAAGGTTGGAAAGAAGGTATCGAAAAGTCCCATGAACTAGGCCTGTATCGGCAACAATACTGTGGGTGTCTGTTGAGTGAACGGGAACGGTACCTGCCCAGGTCAAAACATACCGCCAAAGCCTGCCCAGCCGATGAGTCCCTGCTCGAAGAATCCCAGGCTCTTGTCAAGCCGTGACAACCGTGACAAAAAGGCATGTTCTACCACGAAACGCTTCACCAGCCCGCCTTGCCGCCACCCCGGCGTCCCATAAAACTCATGGCGATGTAGATGTTTAATCCCAAAGCAGCAGCCAAAAATATGATATAGGCCGTCCACCCAAATCGCTGGTAGATCATGCCGGGAAAATAGGAGCCCAGTGTCCCGCCGGCATAGTAAAAAGAAATGTACAGGCCGTTAACCAGGCCTCTTTTGTTTTGTATCTGAGTGTTTAACAGACCAGGGGCCACGGCGTGAACTAAAAACATTCCGGCGCAAAATAAAAACATGGCCGCAAAGAGCACCTGGGGGAGAGTTGAAAGGAACAGTAGTGTCGCGCCCAGATAACACCAGAGACCGGCCCGAATGGCCCGGTGTTCATTACCCAGGATCCGGATGATCCGGATGGAATTGAGGGAGATGACCATGCCCATTAGGTAGCCGAAGTACATCAGGGCGATGCGGAATTCCGATGGCTGGCCGGTTAATTCATTCAACCGAAAAGGCAGAAAATTTAGTAGCGAGGCAAAGACGAAGAAGGAAAAAAATATCACCACGTAGACCCGAAAAAATCCGGGAGCACGCAACACCTCAGAAAAGTCTGTCAATCTGGGTCGTAAAAACTTTGCCCGCGCCTCGGCTTTAAGTCGACTCAATGGTATCAAAGCCACGGCAAAGGCTAAGAAAAGAGTGAGAAAAGAGTAGCGCCAGCCCAAATGACTGGAGACAAACCCGGATACGAGCCGACCGAAGAAACCGCCGAATATGGTCGCCGCAATATACGTGGCCATGGCTGACTGGATATGACGCCCGGTGCTGTATGACGACACATAGGTCATGAGCGAAGTCATGATCGCGGGAAGAGCCAGCCCTTGGAAAAACCGGATCACCAGTAATTGGGTAAACGAATTGGACCAATAAATACCCAGTTCACTGCCGGCCAGAAAAGAAACGGCTACCACCATAATCCTTTTGGCCGAGTAGTTCTCCAGCAGCAGACCATAAACCATCGGGGCCAGGCTGAGAGGCAGCATGGTCACGGTAATCAGCAAAGAGGCTGTTGCCTCGCCGACCCCAAACTCCCGGTGCAAGACATGCAGCAGCGGTTGTGGTGCGTACAGGGCGGAAAAGGTCAGCACCGTAATATAGATGATGGTGATCAATATTCCTGATGGCATGATTCCAGGCGACTGTTGAAGATTCCGACCTACGCGTGATGTAGAAAAACGAACTGTTCGACTATGGCTTCAGTATCTGTTTCATAATTTTTTTGTAAGCCTCCACCCCAGGTTGATCATAAGCGTTAATGTTGAGCAGCTCCCCTTCAAAGGCTGTGGCCATCTCAAAGAAAAAGAATAACTGGCCCAGGGTATAGGGAGTCAACGCCGGAATGGACAGGCGACAATTAGGTCGACCTGCTTCGGCCAGGGAAGTCTCATTAGCGGTCAATGCGGCATAGAGTGAACGGCTCATGGGATGACCGCACAGGTAACCGAGTTGCGGCACGTCCTTAAACCCATCAGGCAAAATTATTTCTCCGGAGCCGAAATCATCGACCCGGATAAAGGTTAACGCCCTGATATTTTTACCTTCCCGATGTTGCTGTGTTTGGGCGTGCATATCTGTCGTTCCTACGGCCGGGATGGGGGTCCGGCCCTCATGAACCACCTGGCCTTGCCGGTTCATCTTCTTACCCAGACTCTCGGCCAACAGTTGCACATACCATTCACCCAGTGATTTTAAGGCGGTGACGTAGGGCATGATCACTGAAATGATTTTGCCGTATTTTTTGTCCAGGATGTGGTGAAATAAGGCATAGGCCAAGGCAGGATTTGACTCCGGACCGGCTGCCTGACAGGCCTGATCCATGGCCCGGGCTCCGGCCAGCATGGCCGAGATATCGATACCGGCTGCCGCCGCGGTGACCAGACCCACATCCGACATGACCGACCATCTCCCGCCCACTCCGGCCGGAACGACAAAGGTGTCCATTCCTTCCCGGTCCGCGATTTCTTTTAACAGGCCTTTAGATGCGTCAGTGATGGCCGTAAAATGTCGCGCCGGGTTGTGTCCTGACTGCTTGACTAGGTCATAACAGGCCATAAAGGCGCTCATCGGTTCCACTGTATCACCAGATTTGGAAATGAGCACAAACATGGTCCGGCCCACGTCGATGACATCCAACAAGCCGCGCAAATTGGCCGGATCCAGGTTTTGGCCAGCAAAATAAAGTTTGGGGCGCCCTCCCCTGCCTTTGGCTGACAGCTCGTTAAAATAGGGATGGGCCAGAGCTTCTTGAATGGTCTTGTTTCCCAAATATGAACCGCCGATGCCGATGGACACCACGGCGTCGAATTCCCCGACCAGGTTATCGGCCCAAGAAGTAATCTTGGCCACGTCCACTATTCCGGCATCCGGATAGGGTAAGTGCATAAACTTGACCTGCTCGCCATGGGGCTGCACTTCTCCTTCTCTGATCCTGGTCAGAGTACTCAATGCCTCTGTCGCCTTCCCGGCCATTTCCAGCAGATCTTGGGGCGTTACACCCTCCCCTATCGTCTGGGCCGTCATATTGGTCAAGTCCAGGGAAAAGCCATCGTCGAGTCTGATATTCGTCTGCATATAAACTCCCAACACTGAGTTAACGGGATCTAAGTTTTGACCAAAGGAAAGCCGACGATTCGTACTCCGGGGAAGACCAGGGCGCCGGCACTCAAATTAATATCACAGCCCGGCCGGCGACCGCAAGTAAAGATATCAGGGCAACCTTATTAAACTTCCCGATAGGCGACCCGATACCGGATTCGGCATTGAGATCACTTGCATGTTGAAGCCAACACATGCTAAAATACAAAATTTGAAGCCCCAAATACTTCTGATCGCCATGCACCGGACCCATTCTTAAATTTCTAAGGAAATCCAATGCACCACGATATCAGCTCAAAAATACTCATAGAAAAATGTCGGGAAGAAATCCTTAGGCGGCTGATCGGGATACCAGTGGCGTCCAGCGATCTTTTAGAGGAGATACCAACAGAGACGGTGAACGCCAGACACAGCGATTCTGCCATCATGATCACGGATGAGACAGGAAGAAAACGCCTGATTATCCTCGAAATCCAAAGCCGTTGGGACAATGACGTGCCCCTCCGGCTACTTGAATACCGCTGCCGATATATGCTAAAATACCACATAGGGGTTTCTGGGCACGTGTTGCTGCTGCGACCGTCTGGAGTCGCCTCAGGGAAATACGAAGATGAAGACGTGATGTTTCGTTTTCGGCTGACTCAACTCTCTGATTTTGATGCCCAGGAAGTATTCGAGGAAGGCAACCTTTGCCTGATGCCTCTTGTCCCGTTGATGCGGCATGGAGAAGAATTCGTGGACCGGGCCGAGGCATCGGTCTACCAGAGTACCTTACCGAGTAAAGATAAAGCCGATCTACTGACCATCATGGCCATCATGGCCGGCCTGGTCTCCAAAAATTTGACCACGATGCTGATTGCCAGAAGGAGAGATATCATGATTGAATCTGCCGCCTATGACGCTATCAAGGAAATAGAATATAACTTGGGAAGAAGCGAGGGGGAACTGGAAGGAATTAGGAAGGGAAAACTGGAAGGAAAACTGGAAGGAAAACTGGAAGGTGCGTTGCTAAAGTCGCGCCAAGTTATTATTGAACTCCTCAGGTTAAGATTTGAGACTCCCTCGCATGATCTTTTAATAGCAGTTGAAGAAATCAACGACCCGGATGTATTGAACATCCTTTTCCGGAACGCC
>JADFXY010000025.1:0-3992 GCA_015233355.1 Deltaproteobacteria bacterium
TACGAACACCCCTATACCACCATAAACGCCGTGAAGGACGTGAAATATGCCGTACTTTATGGACGCCGGGTGCAACGGGAAATTATTATGGAAAATTCCCAGGAAAAACGGCGAGTTTTGACTGAATTGGAGAAGCAATATGATACGAAGGTATTCACCGGACTCAACATCCTGAAAAAGACGTTTTCGGGCAACCAGGATTTGGTCAAGGAATCCGAGGCGCTTTACAGAAAACTCATCGAATACCGGACCATCAACTTCGTCCTGGTGGGTCAAGGCAATACCGACGAAGCCTGGGCCCGGACATTGGACAGTGCGTCCGGGAATCCGGCATCGAAACTGGCCGATAAGCTTGACCAGATATCCGACTTTGCCGAGAATCGAGCCGGGACCGTGTATCAACAAGCCCAGGACACCTACCGGGCGGTAATTTGGGAGTCCATCTGGTACGCCATTGGGACCCTGCTGGTGCTGGTCCTGGTTTCAATTGTATTCACACGTTCTATCACCATACCTTTGGTTCTGTTTAGTCACAGGATCGTCGGGCTTTCAGAAGGCGGCTTGGACGAAGACATCCCCTTCCAGCATCTGAAAACGGAATTAGGCCAGATCGGGCGAGCCTTGGAAGCACTTCGACGGGTCGCCCGGGCACAAGAGCGCGAAACCCAAGCCAAGGCAGAAGTGGCGGAGATGACCCAGACATTACAGGTCTGCACCACCTTTGAAGAATTCGGGAACATTTTGACCTCCCGACTGGCTCCGGTCATGGGCCTGGTCTACGGGGCCCTTTACGTCTTCGACAGCATATCCGATTTATTTGTCCGGGCCGGAGGTTACGCCTGTGATGATGCCGTCCCCATCACCCGGTTTGCATTGGGTCAGGGACTGATCGGCCAGGCTGCGCTTGATCGCCGGCGAATTGAAGTTTTGCTTCCGGTGGGAGAGTCAGCCGGTACCACTGTCGGCCTGGGCCGAGTGCGGATCAAGGCCGTCTTGATCGTCCCGGTCGTCCACCGGGAGAAAATTCTGGGCGTTCTGGAACTTGGGACGCTAAATCCATTTGGTGACGAAGAAAAAGCTTTTCTTAACATCCTCCTCCCGGTGGTGGCCATGAACATGGAAATCCTGGGGGGGAACATCGAAACACGACAACTACTTGAAAAAAGCCGTGAACAAGCCCAAGCCCTGACCGCCTCGGAACGGCAGTTATTATCCCGCCAGGATGAACTCGAAAAAATCAATGCTCAGTTGGGCGTGCAGGCCCGCGCCCTTGAAGAACAGGCGGACGAACTCATGGCCCAAAAAGAGTCATTGTCGGCCCAGCGCCAGGAACTGGCCATCAGCCAGGAGATTTTGGCCCAAACCGAGGAGCGCAGCCGCCTGATTCTCAGCTCCGTCAACGAAGGGATTTGGGGGATGGATGCCGCCGGAGGAACTGCTTTCATCAACCCGGCCGGCGCGGCCATGCTGGGTTATACCCCGGAAGAACTGCTGGGGCAGTCCATGCATTCTTTGGTCCACTATGCCCGTCTTGATGGTTCTGATTATCCCCAGAAAGAATGCCCCATGTATCGGACATCCCAAGACGGCCTGCCGCGGACCATCACCGACGAGGTATTGTGGCGCAAGGACGGCTCTTTTTTCATGACTGAATATTCGAGTACGCCGATTATAAAAAATGGCGAATTAACCGGGGCGGTGATCGTCTTTCGCGATATTACCGAACGCAAAAAGGCCGAGGCCCTTATGGTGGAGCGTGAAGTAGCCGTTGAAGCGGCCCAACAAGCAGAACGGGCCAGAGAAGCGGCGGAGCTGGCCCAGGCCGAGTTGCGGGAGAAGATGGCTGAAATTGCCAGATTTAACGCCCTGGCAATGGGTCGCGAACAGCGCATAATCGAGTTGAAGAATGAGGTTAACGCACTGTCTGCCACCGCCGGCCTCGCCCTTCCCTATAACTCCTTGGAATCGATGGAAACCGGGGGCGATTTAAACCAGGCTCTCACCACCGCCTGTGGACTGACTGAGGGTGGCGCGGCCGAAGAAGAAGACCTGCCCTTGACGGCCTTGTTGGATCTGGATCAACTTCAGAGATTGCTCGAGGACTACTGTAAAACCGTTGATGCAGGCTCGGCCATTATCGACCTGGAAGGCAAAATATTGGCCGCCGCGCACTGGCAGAGGGCCTGTACGGATTTTCACCGGGTTTGCGAAAAAACCTCTGCCCGTTGTATCGAAAGCGACACCGAGTTGTCCCTCAAACTTCGGGAAGGCGAGGAGTTCACCCTGTATCGCTGCAAGAATGGACTAAATGACGCCGCCTCGCCGATTGTCGTCGGGAACAAGCATCTGGCCAATGTATTTATCGGTCAGTTCCTCTTGCAGGAGCCGGATCTGGACTTCTTCCGGCGTCAGGCTGCAGAATGCGGTTTTGATGAAGCCGAGTACCTCGCCGTTATAGAACAAGTACCGGTTATGTCTGAGGAAAAAGTTCCATCAATCCTGAGCTTTCTGTCTGGTTTCGCCAAAATGGTCGCGTCCATCTCCCTTGACCGGCACCACACCGTCCGGAATGAGGAAGCCACCAAGAGATGGGCTGGGGAATTGCGTCGGGAAAGAGCTGCGGCCATGAGCTTAGCTGAAGACGCCGAGCAGGCCAGAAGTGAAATTACACGATATAAGGATAACCTGGAATTGCTGGTCGCGGAGCGGACCAATGAATTACGGGCGGCCAAGGAAAAGGCTGAGGAGGCCATTCTGTCTTGATCCCAATGCCGGGTCGGCTTAAGGAGTTTTAAAATGAAATTCAAAAAAATATCTGACTACCTCCAGCGATTAACGGTATTTCAGCGGATGCTATGGTTTGCCATTGTTGTTGGGGTTGTTTTAGTCTTTATTGACCTCTCCAATCTCCCGCAACTGCAACGATTATCAGACATTACCAAAATGTTTTATGAACATCCATACACCACGACCAACGCGGTGAAGGATTTGAAATATATCGTAATTTATGGACGCCGGATACAACGGGACATCATTCAAGAAAAATCTCCGGAAAAGAGAGAGCAATTATTACAATTGCTCCAACAATACGATGCCAAGGTTTTCAACGGCCTAACCACCTTGAAAAATTCATTCCTGGGCAACCAGAAATTGGTCAAGGAATCCGAGGCGCTCTATAAAGAATTAATTGGTTACCGGGCCGTCAATTTTGATTTGGTCAATCAGGGCAAAACAGACGAAGCCTGGCAACGCTCCATCGACAGTTACCCAGGTAATCCGGCCCCGAAGGTTGCCGAAAGGCTTGACCGCATCTCCGACGTAGCTGAAGCCAAAGCCAGGTCGATATATCAGGAGGCCCAAGACGCCTATGGCCTCGCGACCATAGAAACAATTTGGTATGGGGTGGGAGGATTGTTCATCCTGGTCCTGGCCTCGTTATTGTTCACCCGATCCATCACCCGGCCTTTGAGAAGACTACGCCACAGCATTGTCGGGCTTTCGGAGGGGAGATTGAACGATGTCTTTTAATTGGGCTAATGATGGAATATTTAAAATCTCGGTCAAGATCAAGACAATCGAGACAACAAAAACAAACGCCGACATCCGCTGAAAAACCGTCAGGCGTTGAAGGAATTCAGGCAGTTTTTGGGATATCATTTCGATGCTCCTTCCCTTGCTCGATAAGTTAGCTGGAAGTCCGGTCAATGACGGCAGCCAGCCACTTATGGATGGGGGCCATGGCGGAGAAATGAGCATAGCAATAATCGAGGATGGCCGTGGAATGCAGTTCTTGAGGCAGGGCGGTTTCAAAGGCGGCGTACAAGGTGTTGTGAAGAATGAGTCCGGCCGTTTCCGGGGCCGGGGTGTAACCTTTGGGGATTTTTTTATAGTGTACGTCCCCGATATAATATGGTCCCCGGCCGGTCACTTCGGATATCGCCGCCAGCAGCGATAGACCGAGCTTTTTGTCCGCCACGGACCGACGATATTCA
>JADFXY010000025.1:4079-21088 GCA_015233355.1 Deltaproteobacteria bacterium
TTACCCTCCCAGAACACGATACCCAGATGGATTTTGTAAGGTGTCTTTTCTCGGCTGAAGCGGGTGTCACGATTAATGCGAAACAGGGACTGGTTGACCTGGGGAATAGCGTTGATCTGAGGCGAGATGGCTGCCAGACGCAGACCCATGGCCGCGACGAACTGCCTGGCGGGTATCAGGCAATAACGTTCATAATCGCTTTTATGTTGATCAAACCAGGCCTTGTTATTATTATTGGACAAATCACGGTAGAATTGAGGACACTCGGGGGGAAAGCCGTTAAAGTCGAGCCATTCTGTCATACTGGTTAGCTCCTGAATTCAATCACAGTTTAAAGGTTGTAGGTCACAACTGTTGAATATCAGGTTGCTGACTTTGAGTCAATATAATTGACATCAGGAGTTTTTATTATGGATTGAAAACCGGTTAAGCCTGCATTACTGGATTAAAGGAAGGCGCTCTTCAGCCTGGAGAGATTGAAATAAGGCAAGCCTAGTATTTAGTTGCAGTGCAGGTTGACTCGTGGTGGAGATGAAGGGATTCGAACCCTCGACCTCCTACATGCGAAGCAGGCGCTCTCCCAACTGAGCTACATCCCCACGAATAAGATAACCTTATGATCAGGCTGGAGAAATTGGGGTAAGAATTGGCAGCGGAGCAAAATAGAAAGATAACCGATTTGAGGCCGGCTGTCAAGAAGTTTCGATGCTGCATGAAAAAATATACGCCGGGCCGGGCGGGCCTCGGATGGGCCGTTAATACGGTGAAGTAGTTCTTTATTCCACCACGAGTTGATAGATGAAGACGAGTTCACTTACATTCTTGAGGTGTTGCTTTCCCATTTCTAGAATAGAGAACTTATCCCGAATTCGGCGCGCTGTTTCAGGACCGATAAAGATACGGCCTTCAGTGGCCAAGGCTCCAACGCGGGCGGCGATATTGGTCACCATACCGGAGGCCGTGTAAGACCACCTGGTTCCGGTAAAGCCCTCTAATCGGGTGGAACCTACCGAGGCCAGGCCGGAATTAATGCCGATATTGACATTGATCGGTTTGTTGCTGCCTTTTAAATCCTGGTTGACCTTATGGACTTTATGCTGAATGGCGATTGCCGTGGCGGCCGCGTTGCAGGCATGCCGGATTGGATCATCATCTTGAAAAATAATCATTAATCCATCGCCGGCCGTTTCATTGATATCACCCTTGTTCTGATAAATATCATCGAGAAAACTGGAGAAGTAGCGTTCAATGAGATAGTTCATCCAGTTCAATTCTACGGTTTCACTCAACGAGGTGTAGCCGGCTATATCCAGAAAGAGCACCGACACATCCCGGTCTCTCTTTTCCAAATCAGGCGATTCGGGAGCCGTTTCGATCAACCGCTTAACCGACTCAGGCACGAATTTACCCAAGTGGGCTTTGATATTTTCAAGAAGTTTGACTTTTTGGAGCGTGGCTTCCAGTTGAACGTTCTTAGTTCTTAGCTCTTCGACGAGTTGCGTCAATCGGAATTCACGGGCCTCGACCTTAACCATCATCATCCCGAACGACTCAGCCAATTCCTCGACCAACGGCGGGTGGTCACCGGTCCGGGTGTAGTCGAAAACGGCATTGGCCTGTTCATAATTGCCCTGGGATATCTCCGTGGTCAAATTGATTAAGTGCTTCAAAACGACATTTATGGCATCGTTTTTCATGGGCACCCGCGAATTAAGGATGAAGAAACGGCGCCCCTGTCCAGGTCAAGACAAGGGCGCCATTGGGTTCTAAGGTCAGCTCATTGATCGTGGCGATATGTGGTATTTCCGGAAAAGAGAGTCGTAAGTTTCGGTTTACTCCTCTTCTTCTTCCTCGTCTAATACTACCCCGTCACGTTCATACTGAGCGTCTCGTGCGGCATGGCCGGCAGCCACTTCTTCGTCACTCCACGGCTCGACGATCAGTGACTCGGACACTAACTCCCACAGGTACATAATTTCAACGCCAAGGTCATACTCCTTGACCAGGCTCTTCAGCAACTGATCGCGGCAGTTGTGGCAGGGGGCGACAACCATCTTGGCCCCGGTGTCTTTAATCTGCTGAGCCTTGAATCGACCGTACCAGATGCGTTCCTTTTTGTAGGGCATGGCCCAGGCCCCACCGCCGGCGCCGCAGCAGTAGTTGTTCATTCTATCGGGATACATCTCCACGAAATTGGGACAACATTGCTGGGTGACCCATCGTGGCTCCTCGAAATAAGCCTGGCCGAACGTATTTTGAGATTTCCGTCCATAGTTGCACGGATCGTGGTAGGTGGTCAAATGGGTGTGCTTGGTGTTGTCAATCTTGATTCGACCTTCCTTGATATAGCTCATCATCACGTCAAAAATGGAAACGACGTTGTACTTCTCGAAAACCCAAGGAAACCAATTCTGCAGACCTAACCTGGTCGCAAAGTAGGCGTGTCCTCACTCGGGGAGCAAGAGTGTTTTACACTCCAGCTCCTCCAGGTGTTTAACTATCCTTCCCACCTGAGTTTTCATGGATTCATCGTCACCAGAGAAAAGGCCCCAGTTGACGCCTTCCCATTCGGTGGAGGTGGTGGTCCAGTCTTCTTTGGCGGCGTAAAAAATCTTCCACCAGAACTTCATATCATCGGGTTCGCCAAAAGGCTCCTTGGAATTGATGGTCACCAGCATGTTGGCGCCTTTTTTGTCCACCGGGACATAGAAGCCGGGGAACCCATCATCTTCCATTTCTTTGGCTAAATCGCCCAGCAGGAACAAAAAGTCATCCTTGGGGATGCCCAGATTATTCCCTCTTTCCAGGTTCATCACCACGCCCCGATGGATGGGATCCGGCACCTTGGCTCGTTCCCGAAGACCGCGGGCCTTTCGGAGCAGCTTAGTTAATTTTATGCCCATGGGGCAGGCATTTTCGCAACGTGCGCATAAGGTGCAGACCCAGGGAAAACGGGAATCTATGAGTTCCTGATCCAAGCCTAAGACAGCCATCCGCACGGCTTTACGCACATCCAGGCCGTCCACCCCCGTAACGGGACAGCCGCCTGCGCAAGTTCCGCAGGTCAGGCAGGTGTCGGCCCAGTCCGGCGCCACCCCCAGCAGACGGTGCTCCCGACTTGGTTTAATCGGTTCCGTAGACATTGAGGTCCTCCTAATTAGTAAATAGTTACCGGCAACAGCGCGTTGCGGTTATCCGACCGGCTTAACGCGCTGTTGCCGTGCATTCTGTTGGTGAATCAGTATTCTTTAGGCAAATTGTTAAGCTGGGCCAGGGTAAATACCGGGCCGTCTTTACATACGTATTCTGTGCCGAGGTTGCATCTTCCACAAATGCCGATTCCGCATTTCATGCGCATCTCCAAGGACATAATAATCGTCTCCGGAGTAAACCCAACTTTCTCCAAAACCGGTTGAGTAAATTTGATCATGATCGGCGGGCCGCACACGATGGCCACCGCGTTTTCGGCGCTGGGCGCCTTTTGCTCAGTGATGGCCGGCACAAAACCGACATTGTATTTCCAGGTGGGATCATCGGCCCGGTCAACGGTAATATGCATATGGATGTCGCTGCGTTGCTCCCAGGCGGCCAGTTCATCTTTGTACAAAAGCATCCCGGGTGTTCTGGCGCCATAAATGACGGTGATGTCTCCAAAGCGGGACCGGTTCTCCGGTTGCAGCAAATAGACAATGGTCGACCGCAGAGTGGTAAAAGCAAACCCGCCCCCGACGATGACGATATTCTTGCCTTCCAGTTGCTTTAATGGATACCAGTTACCCAAGGGACCACGGACACCCATGATGTCGCCTACGGACATATTGTGCAGGTGGCTGGTGACTAATCCCACCTTGTTCACTGTAAATTTTAGGAACCCGGTTTCCGTGGGCGAGGAGGCGATGCCGATGGGGATTTCGCCTTTCCCGGCGATGGATAATTCAGCAAACTGCCCCGGTTCATATTTGAACGCTTGCTCATCGGCTGGGTTAAGAAAAACAAACTTGAATGTTTTCAGGTTTTTGTCTTCGGTTTCGGTGATGATTTCATCGATCCGCACCGGATAGGGTAAATACGGATTTCCCACAGGTCCACCTCCTCTCTAAGCCTTAGTCCCGGCGCTGGTCTGATATTCATTCATCAGGGTGATGACGTTTCTGATATCGATATTGACCGGGCACGCCTGGACGCACCGACCGCAACCGACACAGGCCGGCCCATCGCCATACTTGTCGATGTAGTATTTGAGCTTGTGCATGAACCGCTGACGCACCCGCTGGACCTTGTGGTCCCTGGGGTTGTGGCCGGTCCCGTGGAGGGTGAAGAGGGGAAACATGCAAGAATCCCAGTTTCTGATCCGGTCCCCGGCTTTCTTGCTGACTTCATCTTGAATATCAAAACACCAACATGTCGGGCAGAGAAAAGTGCAAGCGCCGCAGTTGATGCAGGCAAATTGAACCCGCTCCCAAAACCGGGCGTTGAACAGCTCCATCATGTTCTTATCTTTAAGTTTCGCTGTTTCCAACTTGGGCAAGGCCTGTTCGGCTTTAGTCTTGATTTCGGCCGCAGTCTTTTCACCGGCCGGAGAGGCTGCATCTGTTCCTTTGGCTTGTTTCAAGAGTTGCTCACCCTTTGGGGTCAGACTCTTGGCTAAATAAGCGTCGGGCAGTTCGGTCAGCAACACGTCCAGACCGGTTTCGTCAAAAGGCCCACTGCCCATGGAAGTACAAAAACAGGTCGAGCAGGGATGCTCACACCCCAGTCCGATCAGGGTCGTCGTCTCCCGGCGTTTAACCCACCAGGGATCCTGATATTGGGGGTTATCCATATTAACGTCAACCAGGGTCACCGCCTTGGCGTCACAGGGGCGCAGGCCAAACACCACCCGGTTGGGATATTCTTTTGGTGTTTCCTTGATAATTCCGGCGTCAGCGTCTTCCTTGTCCAGGGAATAACCGAACATACGTTCGGATTGGGGAAAGAACACGGACTTGATGGACAGCCGGGTGTTGGAATAGGGCAGGGCCAGATCTTCAACTTTGTTTACCGGGCCGAACGCGATCATATCTCCCTGGTGAATCGGCCCCAGCACCTGGTAGCCGGACTTAAGTGAGGCCAGGAAGTCATTCAACTTGCTCTTGGCTATGATTACTGATGTCATGGTGCACCTTTCGGTCACAATTTGTGCATAGGGTTGAGTCTATTTGATGAAGCCACCCGGATCATCAGGTCGATAGACGTCAAGCGGAGGCCGGACGTCCGGCACCATTCCAGGTTCGAACCCATAGAGATCTTCCACGTCCTTGTTCAGCTTTTTGGTCAGCAATCGCACCGGGATGTTCACCGGGCAGGCCCGCTCACAGGCTCCGCAATCCGTACATCGGCCAGCACAATGATATGCCCTTAAGAAATGGAAAGTGCGGACGTCAGTGGGGTCGATACTCTTTCCCACCCATTGGGGACGGGCTTCATCCACAAAACAGGTGGGGCAGTAACATAGCGGGCAGGCATTCCGGCAGGCATAACACCTGATGCACGGCGCCAGCATCTTGTCAAAAAAGGCCCACTTATCGTCCGGGGACATGGCCTCGATTTTTTCCACATCAGCATAACGATTGGTCAGTTTCTGTTCTTCCACCGGGGCGGCCAGCAACTCATCGTAAATCACCGGATTGCGGTGGATACAGGTGGCGCAATTGTTTTGCAGATACTCTTTTCTGTCAAATTTACGTTCAAGTCCGGGGCCGGTCACCACGATTTCGGAGTCGTTGACCACGACTTTGGTGGGTTCTTGATCGCCTAGAGCAGCCAGTATTCTTGATCGGTCAATCATCCCATGGCAGGGAGCGCCGATAATATACAGTTGCTCCCGCTTAATCTGGTTTTCGACCATGTGGGTGACGATGTTCCGGGAATCACATCCCTTGGCCACGATGCCGATGCGATCCGGACGTTTCGTCAAGTAATTTGTTAGATTAATTCCACAATTATAGTCCCAGTAAAGCTCGTCAACGTCCTCGGGACGGGAAATGACGGCTGGTTCGCTCATCATCGGAACACTGCCTTGACGAAACCCGATGACCACGTCAACTTTGTTCTCAGAGAGCAAGCGGCGGGCGATATCTCTTATCTTATCAACATATTCCAACATTTATGCTACCTCCGCCTTTTCCTTGATAAAATGTTTGGCCGGGCCCAAGGCCTTGACTTCTTCGGCGACGGTGTTGGCCACTTCTACGAACTTGGTTGATTCGGCTGAAGAAATCCAGGAGAATTGCAATCTTCCCGGCTCCAGACCCATATACTCCAGCAGACCTTTCATCACGGCAAATTTTCTTCGGGCATAGTAATTGCCACTCAAATAGTGGCAGTCTCCCGGATGTCAACCAGATACCCAGATGCCATCCACCCCGCGTCTAAAAGCAGCCAGGATAAATTTTGGACTGATCCGGCCCGAACATGGGACCCGGATAACACGGTGAGCCGGTGTATGCTGCATCCTTCCGATGCCGGCCAAATCTGCGGCCCCGTAGGAGCACCAGTTGCACAAAAAGGCGGTGATTTTGGGTTCCCACTCGCTCATTACTTAAATCTCCTTTGTCAATCAAATCAGCATGTCTTAGGCTGTGATGATTATTCTCTCAGGCTAGTTAGGTGGCAGAGAGTAATGGCATTTGCTTCAATTCCGTTCACATATCGGTCTCTCTTCCACCGCCTGAGCCCGTTGTTCACGTTTAGGCCCGGCGGCGGGGAGAGTCCCGGCTATCGGCGGTGCCCCTAAGGGCTAAACCGCTTCTATCTGAGCAAAAATTTGACCGGTGTCAAAGCCTTTCAGGTGTAACGCACCAGATCGGCAAGAGGCCACGCACAATCCGCATCCTTTACACAGGGCCGGATTGATTTCAGCTTTAGCGGTCTTTTCGTTAAATCCTGGAGCACTGTATGGACATATGGACACACAAATACCGCAGGAACTGCAACAAAAAGCGTCTACTTGAGCCACCTGGCCGCTAACCTGGACGGTTTTCTGAGACAATAAGGTGATGGCCCGGGAGACTGCGGCCTGGGCTTGCGCAATACTCTCATCGATGGGCTTAGGATAATGCCCTAAACCGCATAGGAACACACCGTCGGTGGCAAATTCGACCGGCCTTAACTTGGCGTGAGCTTCAATGAAAAAACCGTCGGCATTGACTGGGACTTTGAAGAATTGAGAAACATCATCCACCTTATGGGGCAAAATGGCTGAAGCCAGCGTCAGTAAGTCCGCCTTTAAGGTAATGGGGCGTCCCAGCACGTGATCGATCACCGTGATGTCAACCCCGTCCGTCCCGGCCGTAACTTGGGGTTTATTCTCCACATCGTAACGGATAAAAATAACGCCTTGGGTCCGGGCCTCCTTATAGGCTAGTTCCCGTTCCCCATAGCTTCTGATGTCGCGATAAATAATGAAAACATTGGTGTTCGGATTTCGTTTTTTTAGTTGCAGTGCGCTTTCAATGGAATGTGTACAGCACACCCTGGAGCAGTAAGGCCGGGCAGGTTCCCGTGATCCCACGCATTGAATAAAAACGGCTGTTTTGACGTCATTAAGTTTGGGGTCATCTTGAATGAACAACCGATCCAATTCCAAAGAGGTCATCACTCGATCATGCTGGCCATACAGATATTCCGTCGGCCGATACTCTTCGCCACCGGTGGCCAACACCGCCACGCCGTGCTCCAAGAGTTCCTCCGGATTTCCTGAAGTTTTTATCATAGACTTGAAATTGCCCACAAAACCGTCAACGTTGGTTAGCTCGGTATTCAGATAAACCTTGATGTTGGGGTTCTGCTCTATCGATTTGATGGTCCCGGTCAGCTCTTCTTGAATATTTTCGCCCTTCCAGGTTTTATAGAGATTCAACGCCTGGCCGCCCAGCCGCTCACTTTTCTCCACCAGATGGACCCGAAGCCCGGAATCAGCCAGTGTTTTAGCCGCATTCATCCCGGCCAACCCACCACCTAAGACCAGGGCGTTTTGGTTCACGGGCAGCTCCGTATCCTTGACCGGTTCCAGCAAGGCCACCTTGGCGACCGCCATCCGGACCAAGTCTTTGGCTTTTTCCGTGGCCCTAACCGGGTCATTGCCATGGATCCAGGAGTCTTGATTGCGGATATTGGCCATTTCGAAGAGGTACTTGTTGATTCCAGCCTGGGCCAGGGTCTCTTGGAACAGCGGTTCATGGGTCCGCGGGGTGCAGGCGGCCACAACCACCCGGTTGAGGTTCTGTTCCTTGATTACCTTGGCCAACAAGTCTTGAGTGTCTTGAGAACAAGAATATAGATTTGTTTCAGCATAGGCCACGTAGGGCAGCGTCTTGACATAATCCCGGACTGCCGCGACATCGATCACCCCGGCGATATTTATGCCGCAATGGCAAACAAAGACGCCGATGCGCGGTTTCTCTCCCCGCATATCCCGTTCCGTAATATTTTCCTTAACCTTGGTTAAAGATGATCTGGCCGGGCTCAACGCGATACCCGCCGCGGCCGCCGAAGCTGACGCCTCCATAACCGACTGGGGAATATCTTTGGGGCCCTGGAAGGCACCGCAGACATAAACGCCCGGTTTAGAAGAACTGGTTGGAGCAAAAGACGAGGTTTCACAAAATTCACTTGAACTCAAGTTTATATTGAACATCTTGGCCAGTTCAAGTTGATCCGTGCTGGTTTCCAGGCCGACGGACAGGACCACCAGATCAAACTCTTCTTCATGTATTTCACCAACATTATCGGCGTAAGCGATCTTGAGATCATCCGAACCAGGTACCGGATCTATGGTATGGACCCGGGATCTGATGAACCGGACTCCGTGCTTATCTTTGGCGGAATTGTAGTACCGTTCAAAATCTTTGCCGTGGGTTCGCATGTCCATGTAGAAAATGGCGACATCCAATTCGTTTTTACTGTGTTCCTTGGCAATCACCGATTCTTTAATGGCATACATACAACATACCGAAGAGCAATAGGCATGATTGCAATGGTTTGTATCTCTGGATCCGACACATTGAAGAAAGGCGATTTTCTTTGGCTCTTTATGATCCGAGGGACGAGTCAGATGCCCCATGGTCGGACCGGACGCGCTCAAGATGCGTTCAAACTCCATGCTGGTGATAATATTGGGATAGTCAGCATAATGATAAATTTCATATTTGCTCGGATCAAAGGGATGAAACCCTGGAGCCAACACGACCGATCCCACGTTAATGGTCATCGCTTCCGGCTTTTGGTCAAGAGCGATGGCGCCGGCCGGACAATGCTTTTCACACGCCCGGCATTTGCCTTTAGTAAAATAAATACATTCTTTCGGATCAATTACATATTTCAACGGAACCGCCTGAGCGTATTTTACATAGATGGCTTTGCGTTTGTTCAGGCCCACATTGTATTCGTCATCGACTTTCTTGGGGCATTTTTCGGCGCACAAGCCGCAAGCAATACATTTGGTCACGTCCACGTAACGTGGATTGATATTCACTTTTACTTCAAAGTTCCCTGCCTCGCCGGAAATGGATTTGATTTCCGTCATAGTCAGAATTTTTATATTCAGATGCCGGCCGACCTCGACCAGTTTAGGAGAGATAATTCACATGGCGCAATCATTAGTGGGAAAGGTCTTATCCAGTTGGGCCATGACGCCGCCAATGGAAGAAGATTTTTCAACCAGATAAACGTAGTAGCCTGAATCGGCCAAATCTAGAGCGGCTTGCATACCGGCGATCCCGCCGCCAACGACCATGGCGGAGCCGATAACTTGCTTAGACATAACGATGTCTCCTCTTCAACGGATAGGTTGCTTTAATTATTAAATGTTACGTTATCAAGCCATGTTCACCGGCACCCGGTTGCCTGAAGAAATCAGGCGGCGGTTTCCACCTAAACCGGCCATTCCAGGGTGACCCGATCAGTTTCGCCGGCTTCGCTCAAGTAGACGTTTACCACCTGATGAGACCTGGTGGGGCAGTGTTTGGCCACATAATTGGCGCAGACTGGAAACTCCCGAAGCCCTCGGTCTACTAATACGGCGAGTTCAATGCGCTTGGGGCGGCCGAAATCAATCAGAGCATCCATGGCCGCCCGGGCTGTCCGTCCCGTGTAAAGGACGTCATCCACCAGCATAACTACCTTATTATCAATGGAGACGGGGATTTCAGTTTTTCCAACTAGCGGCTTACGGCTGATGGATGTCCAATCATCACGATAAAGAGTGATGTCCAGGGCCCCCGTAATGATGTCCAGGCCATTAACTTCCTTTATCTTATCCTTAATTCGGGTGGCCAGATAGGCCCCTCCCGTGCGGATCCCGACAAGAACGATCCCTGAGATATCTTCATAATTGGCTATGATATTGGCGGCCAACTTGGCAATGGCCATCTCCATCTCAGGTTTTTCCATGATAATTTCAATATGCTTGTCAGCCATAAACCAATTTCCCGACCCAGAAGTAGTATCATAAAAAAATCTCTAAATAACATAAGACTTTTTCAAGGTCAAGATTTTTCGGGGTTTCTCTCAGGAATAAGCTCCGGAACTATCGTCCCAGGCCCACCAGGCGGTAAAATAAATCAAAATCAAAGTGTTTTCCCACCAGCCAGAGGCCGCGGTCCACCTTTTCTTTTTCCCTTAGTTGTAACCGAGATGAAAAATTATCCACCCGCCGGGCCACGGTATAAGTGTCGTCTCTGGTCAAGATAATGGGCACTCCTTTTTGTTCGGCACTGGTCATGATCATTTCATTGGGATAGAGACTCCCGGTCAGGATAAGACATTGGGCTTTCATCTCTATGGCCATGGCCAGAATATCGGTCCGGTCTCCACCGACGATGACCCCGGCGTTTTTGATTTTATTCATGTACTTTCGGGCGTGATCCACTTGCATGCCGCCGATGATAAAATTCTCCACCAATTGGTGAAGACGCTCCTGACAGGTTAAGACGGTCCCGCCCAGGATGGAATTGAGCTCGCTGACCGAAATAGACCGGATGATCGGGTCTTCCGGTAAAACCCCCAGGACTTCAATGCCGCGCCGGTTAAGGAAGGGGATTACCAGGCCCTTTACCTCGTCGACACAGACATCATTCACCCGATTGATCACCACCCCCAAGAGATTATCTCCCAGCCGGTCCTTTATCTCCAAGAACCGGTCAATCACAAATTCGTTGGTGTATCGGTCGATTATGATTACTTTAACTCCATATTCATTTATCATTCCGATGGATTGGGTGCCCAGCAGACCCCCGGAGTAAATACTCCCTCCGGCGGTCATCATCAGAATATCTCTATCTTTCTGCAAGGCTTTATAGGTGGCGAGGATATTGTCCTTAAATGCCCCCGTCTCACCCTGCAGCACCCTGGTCAAAAGATCATGGGTGACGACCACCGGGCATAGTGATTCGAGCGGCTGATCCAATTCCAGAAAGCGGTAGATGGTCCAGGCGTCTTGATCGGTCAACACCTCCTGCACCTTGACGGGATGAATTCCCACCGGTTTAAAGAAGGATAGACGATATCCATCATCCTTAAACCGCTTCCCCAAGCCCAGAGTCAGGATGTCTTTTCCTGCATCTTCAATGGTGGAACCAATAAATATAGCCGTCATGATCTCCTCCGTACAGGTAGGTGATGTGTATATTCTTTTAGGATACTAAAAATCGGACGGCCCGGTCAGGCGCCCGGACAGTCAAATGCCATTTTCAAAATTGGAGGCCGAGTGATCCCTGGACGTGCCTCCCGGTGGTCCGATCATCAATGATTTTGTCTCTCCCGCTCAGGTGGCTGATCTCCTCGAGGATGAGTCTGAACATCCCTTCGTCTTTGGTGACGGGTATCAGTCGGCCTAGCTCTTCGGCCATGGCCCGGTTGGTGGTGTCGTCTTCGGGTAGGTCCAACACAAATACTTGCCGGCCTAGTCTCTGAGCACATGCAGCGGCCTGCCACGTGCCGCTGTTGGTTTGGCGTCCTTGCCGCAAGATACTCTTGGGACCGGCATGAATGACTAGAACAAAATCAGCCAATCCGGCGATGAGGCGATTTCTCATGATGGCGAAACCCGCCTGCCAGGGCGCTCTCGGATGCACCTCTGAGATAAACAGCACCTGGCCGGAAGTTATTGATCCGGAATGCCGTCCTAGTGCCTCAAGACTTGATTTATCCAGTAATCCATGGGGCAACACGGCGATGGTGGCGCCGCCGCCGACCAGGCTCCCATTAAATGCGCCCCGGTCAATTCCCCGGGCATATCCACTAACCACCACATAGCCCGTCCCGGCAAAAAAAGCAGCCGCATGGCCGGCCAAAGCCAGGGTAAAGGGGGTCGCATCCCTGGCCCCGATAATGGCCACGGTTCGCTCGGCACTCATGAGAGACGGGTTACCTGCGGCGTACAGTAAAAGCGGCGCCTGGTCTTTCAATGAAGCTCGAAGCCTTTCAGGGTACCGGGTATCCCTTTCTATAACAAGCGAAATTCCCCGGTGATCCAGGTCCCGAAGCACCAGGGTTTGATTAGCGGCTTCTTCCCACACCGGCCGGGTTTTTTTTCGGGTGGCGGAATCCAGACCGGGCAGCCCCGTCTCAATGAAATTCTTTAATCCGGCCTCGGCCAGCTCAAGTATTTGAAATTTCGTTTTTCTTTTTATCTCGTTAGTATGGGCCAAGAGGCTCCAGTAAATCAGTTCGTTGCCCATCGCTGTCACCTCAGTCCACCTCAATCCTGCTAAGCCTGCTAAGCCTGCTAAGCCTGCTTGGCCAGAGTAAACCGGGCGTCGATGGCCACGGCCCCTTGACCCTGAGGTAACACCATCAGCGGGTTGATGTCGGCCTCGATGATTTGGCTGAAATCCAAGGCAATCTGGGACAGTTTAAGCAATGACGTCTCGATGGCCTTCAGATCTGCGGCCTGCTCTCCCCGCACCCCCCGGAGAATGGGAAATGCTCTAATCTCTCTGATCATGTCAAAGGCATCCTGCTCAGACAGCGGGACAATTCGGAAAGCCACATCCTTAAGCGCCTCGACGTAGATCCCGCCCAGTCCGAACATGACCATGGGGCCGAATTGCTCATCTTTAGTCAACCCCAAGATAACTTCCTTACCTCCGGTAACCATTTCTTGAATGTACACGCCGAGAATGATGGCCTGCGGGATGACGTTTCTGATGCGGGTGGTCATATTAAAGAAAGCGTCTGCGACTTGGGATTTGTCGGCCAGGCCCAGGGCTACCCCGCCCAGGTCGCTTTTATGCAGCACCTGAGGTGAGACGATTTTCATGACCACGGGATAGCCGATCCTTTCGGCCGCGGCCACGGCTTCGTCGGAGGTTTTGGCCAGGACCACCTCCGGGACGCGAAAGCCATAGGCCTGAAGTACTCCTCTGGCTTCGGCCTCGATCAAGTCGTTGCGGCCGGTGACCGTCACCTCATCAAACACTTTCTGGACGGCGCTTTTGTCTCCAGGTAGGGTCGGGTAGACGCGTTCGGGCCGGTCTAACCATTGCCGGTGCCGATACATGGCGTTTAACGAGTTGATGGCGCTTTCAGGATAATTGTAGGACGGGACGCCGGCGTCCAACAGGAGTTTACGCCCCGCCTCGACCCGTTTTCGGCCCATGAGACAGGTAACCACCGGCTTTGGCGCCTGTTTGGCAATCAAAGCTAAGGTAGCCGCGGTTTCATCAATATGAGTGATGGCCGCGGGAGCCAGCATCACCAAAACATTATGAATGTTGGTGTCCTCAACAATGGTGGCCAACGTCCGGCGGTACCTTTCGGCGTCGGCATCGCCGATAATGTCTACGGGATTGTAAAGAGAGGCGATAGGCGGCAAAAAGGTTCTTAATTCAGCAATAGTTTCATTAGATAAAGTGGCCAGGTGGAGTTGTGTTTTTTCAATCGCATCGGCGGCGATAATTCCGGGTCCGCCGGAGTTGGTGATGATGCACAGATTCGACCCCGCGGGCAAGGGTTGCGTTGAGAAAGCCAATGAGAAGTTGAATAATTCAGCCATGGTGTAAGCCCTGATGATTCCAGCCTGTTTAAACGCGGCTTCATAGGCGTTTTCTGAACCGGCCATGGCCCCGGTATGAGAGGAGGCTGCCTTAGCTCCAGCCGCGGTCACCCCGGCCTTAATAATAATGACTGGTTTGATATGTGAGATGCGGTAGGCCGTTTCCATGAAATCCCGGCCTCTTTCCACTGATTCTAAATAACCGATAATTACCTTGGTCTGGTCATCCTGGCCGAAAGATTCCAGGATTTCCGTTTCGGTGATATCGGCTTCATTACCCAGGCTGACAAACCGGGAAAATCCCACATTTTCACCCAGGGCCCAGTCCAGGATGGCCACGCAAATAGCCCCGGATTGAGAAAACACCCCGATATTCCCTGGCAGAGGCATATCCGCGGCAAAAGAGGCATTTACGCCGGAAAAGGTATCAATTATGCCGATGCAATTGGGTCCGATCAATCGAACCCGGTTCCTTCGGGCCGCCTCGGCCACCTCCCGTTCTAATTTGGCGCCATCCCGGCCTGTTTCTTTGAAGCCTCCGGTGATGATCACCGCGGATTCAATGCCCACCCGGCCACACTGATCCATGGCCTCCAAGACATATTTGGGAGCCACGGCAATTACGGCCAGGTCTACGGGGCGGGGAACATCTTCGAGACTCTTGTAGGACTTCAGCCCCAGTATTTCCCCGGCCTTGGGATTAACTGGGTAGACATTTCCTTTATACCCATAACTGGTCATATTTTTGACCAGGTTATATCCCAACTTGTTCGGGTCTGAGGATGCGCCCAGGATAGCCATTGAACGAGGTTTGAAGAAATTTTCCAGCATCGTTTCACCCTGTTATCTGTGGTTCTCCATGAGACCCGTCCTCAATTAGACAGACGAACGGGTATTAGTTGACGAACTGACTATAGACCCGGCGCAGAATAGTCATCCCCTGGGCCAGATCATCCGGGTTCAAAGCCGGGTAGGGGATCCTCAGGTAGAAGCCCTGGTCTTTGACCTGGTCCAGGATATTTGGTGCAAATACGGATTTAGACGAGGTAATGTGCAACCCTGCGGCCTCGGCGGCAGAGACGAAGGCCCGGTCGTCTTTGATCCCCGGAAGCCAGAAACCTAAAAAGAATCCGCCTGTTACTTCGGCCCGTTTAATCTCGGGGAACTTGTCCGCCATCTCCCGGTTTAAGGTTTCCATCCGGGGACGGTACAACTCCGCCAGGTAGGTTAAATGCGCCTCGAAGCCGCCGGACTTGATAAAGTCGGCAATGAAGGCTTGAGTGGGCAGGTTGGGATTCAGCCGGGTATTGGCGATGATCGGTGTCAACGTTTCCACCATCTTCTTGGATGCGATACAATAGCCGCACTTCGTACCCGGGGCGATGGTTTTGGTAAATGAATTAAATAAAATCGGACCGTGGGGTTCCGAAAAGTCGATAAGCTGGTTAACCTGTCCATCGTATCGCAATTGCCAGTAGCAAATATCCCAGGCGCATAACACGTTGTTGTCAGAACAAATTTTATTCACCTGCCGGACATTCTCGGATGAGTAGGTCATTCCCACGGGATTCTGATGAAAAGGGATACCATAAAAAAGCGCCATGGAGTTCTTAGTAATCAGGTTCTTAAGGACGTCCACATCCAACCCTTCGGAAGTAAGCGGAATCCCGACCGCCTTTAGTCCATATCGGCTAATATCGGATAACACGCGATCATAAGTGGCCTCTTCTACCGCGACGATGCTTCCTTTGGGCAAGCTTTTGAACAGGAGGGAAATCACTTCCATTCCGCCATTTCCGGCGATAACCTGGTCGGGATGGACACCGTGTAATTCCGCCAAGACTTGACGTAAAGGCAAGAAGCCGTTGAAGTGGCCGTATTGGAGCACTTCTGATCCATAGTTCATGATGGCCTGATGGTAGCCCTGGGCGACGGCCTCTTTGATTCTTAACAAAGACTCAGTTGCGGGAATGCCCCGCAAAAAATTGATATTTTTGTTTTCGGTTGCCATTCTCTTTCCTGTTTCCAGTTAAATGTAGTTTAATAAAATAAAGTCAGCTACGGTCTCTGCGGTTTTTATCCAACATGACGATAAAATTCAACATCGGCCAGCCAAAGCCGGTGCCGCAACGGCCACCAGTTCCGACAGCGGAGCCAATGCAGGCGAGTGTATCGATTCCAACAGCCGGACCAGATTCCGAAAGGCGGCCGGAATATACTCTTTGAATCCAGGCTTGCCTTGTTTGTGCCCCAGATAAGCGAAGGCCCCCAACACCTGCAGATTCCGGAAGAGCGCCACCAGGGGATATAGGGCCGCAAAATGTGCCTTCACTTCCGGCATCACCCCGGCCACTTCATTCAAATAATATTCGACCAATGCCTCCTTAACGGCCGGATCCAGATCAGTGTATGGATCATTCAATAAAGCAGCCAGGTCATAATAGGGCGGCCCCAACCGTCCCCCTTGGAAATCTATCACCCGGACCCTTGCCTTATCTTCCGCGCCAACGTCATTAGCCGCCTTTTGCAGCAGAATATTCCGGGACTGAAAATCCCGGTGGAGAAAAACCATCGGACTTTGCTCGATCGTCTGCTCAATCACCGGGAGCAGGGCCCTGGCGACATCATCTACGGACAGCTCCAACCCCAGATATCCCACGGCAAATTCCCGCAAAAAATATCCTGCTTCCCGGTTTAACACCAATTCCGGGCTATAGGTCGGCGTGTCAAAACACATGGTCCCGTCAAGGCTGTGGCCGGCCTGAATTTGCATTACGATCAGCACGTCTATTACGGATTTGTACAGAGAGATAATCTGATTCATGTCCCTGGTCTCTTGCACGGCCTGGACCAGGTGCCGGTCGCCCAAATCTTCCAACACAAACAGACCCTGCTTCAAGTCACGGTCATAGACCGCCGGGACGGCCACGCCGGCCTGGGCCAGGTGCCGGGCCAGGTAGTCAAATGAATCGTT
>JADFXY010000025.1:21110-22358 GCA_015233355.1 Deltaproteobacteria bacterium
ATAAGGATGCTCCAGCAGGATCAAACTGCCCCCAGGACAGATGACCCGAAAGTAACTTCGGCCCGACCCGTCACCGGCCAAAGGGATGACCTGCCGTTGATTTTCGGGCACTCCTCGGCGCGACAGAAAAGATCTTAAGAATGCCGTGCCGTCAGGGCGCAGTTTGTCAAGGTGCGTCATTTGCTTGAGTTCATCCATGGGGCCGGCTTTTCATTGACAATCTTCCGACACGACTGAAATACGATTTGTGATTGATTTAACGTCCGGTTTAAGGCATAATAACGTTTCACCTTTAGGGAAGATAACCATACTTTGAGAACGATGTCAAGTCGGGGAGTTTATCTCAAATCCTACACCTAATTTAACAACAGCCTAAAATTAAAAATAAAACTTGCGGTCGGTTTGGGTGAGCCGCAATTCATTTTTTTCCATTTTAACTCTCGACGTTGCAGGATTTGACGGTGATTTTGAGTTTATCCCCGATTCTGCTCCGGCGTGAATCATCTTCGTCTGAGTATAATGTCTATACACAAACCACGGATGCACGTTTCGGCCGTATCAGGCAGACCGGTCTGCGGCGATAATCAAGGAGCGGACGATGATAGATGACAATTCGGAATTTTTTGAAGAACAATTTAACCAGGCCAAAGATATGATTACCGCGGCCGCTCACCCGGTGGTGCTGACGGGGGCAGGAATTTCGGCTGAAAGCGGGGTCCCCACTTTTCGGGGTGAGGGTGGTCTGTGGAGACAATACAATGTCTTTGAGTTAGCCACGCCGGAGGCTTTTTCCCGCGATCCGGCGTTGGTCTGGGAATTTTACAATTGGCGCCGGGAACTTTTGGCCAAATGCCGGTCCAATCCGGCCCACCTGGCCCTGGTCGAGATGGAGCAAAGGTTCGGTCCGGCGTTTACCTTAATCACTCAAAATGTGGATGGGCTACACACCCAGGCCGGCAGCCGGAATATTCTGGAGATCCACGGCAACTTGTGGCAAGTTCGGTGCCTGGGGTGCGGCCGTCTGGACACGGTCTACGGCGTATTCGAATCCATTCCACCTAAATGCGATCAATGCGGCGGGATGCTCCGGCCTAATGTGGTCTGGTTTGGAGAGGCCCTGGATCCTGAGGTACTGGGAGCGGCTACGGCCGCCGCGGAATCATGTGACCTGATGCTGGTCATTGGTACTTCAGCCGTGGTCCAGCCGGCTGCTTCCCTGGCCATCCTGGCTAAGAGGCGGGGAGCCCG
>JADFXY010000260.1:0-6717 GCA_015233355.1 Deltaproteobacteria bacterium
AATCAGATCCGATTGCCCTGCAGCTTAATTCAGCAGCATTGGGGCGTTGCCCTGGTCTAACCTAGAGCGCCCTTTCAGGGCTTATTTGGAATCGGTCATTCTAAAAATATTTCATGAGATTGCCCTGTCGAGAAGCCTTTTTGAGATTGACTTTTTTTCTTAATCGGGTTAACGGAACTTCACTCCTAATGACGAGACGCAGACCAAAAACTTAAAGCCGCCAAAAAGGACGTCCCGTGCAAGTTTTCTTAAACATTCTGCCGATGTTCCTGGTGATTGCCCTGGGTTGCGGATGTCGGAAGATCGGTTTTCTGCCCAGAGCGTTTATCGGCCCGGCCAATAGACTAGTCTATTACATGGCCATCCCGTCTCTCCTCTTCCTGGAGATCGCCAGGGCGCCTTTTGGTCAAGCCTTTCAGCTTAAATCCGTCTGGGTCGCGTTAGCCGCCATTATGGTCACCTGGATGTTCTGCTCGACCGTGGCCGAACGTTACTACGCCGGGGAGGGCAAGGAAAAGACGATGGCCACGTTTATCCAGTGCTGTGTCCATAGCAATGTGGGCTACATTGGATTGGCCGGGGCCTACTATGCCTTACAGGACGAGGGCCTGATCGAAGCCGGACTCCTGAGTGGTTTAGTCATCTTGATGCAAAATATTATGTCGGTCCTGGTCCTGGCTTACCATGGAAAAAGAGGCGGAGATGAACTGGGGGAGCAACCGGCCAATAGTTGGTGGCCGCCTGTGGCCTCGGTCATCCTGAACCCCCTGGTTCTATCCGTCCTGGCCGGAATACTGTACTCTTATCTGGGCTGGCAACTACCTCAGTTTGTGTTTAATACCTTGAAGATCATCTCTAATATGGCCCTGCCGCTGGCCCTGCTGCTCATCGGGACGACTTTATCGTTTTCACCGGCGACCTTCGGGATTAAGCCGTTGCTCCGGATTTCATTCTATAAGCTGATATTTCTTCCTGGAATAGCGGTCCTGGCCTTGACCTTCATCGGGGCTTCCTCATTGACCAAGACCGTGGCGGCATTGATTCTGGGCGCCCCTTCCGCCACCGTAGCCACAATCATGGCCAGGGAATTAGGCGGAGACGTGGCTTTTGCCTCCGCGGCCATCTCCACCACCACTTTTTTCTCGGCCTTCACCATGGCCTTTTGGATTACTTTGCTCAGTTTCTGATTATCGGCGTAATAAGACGAATCATAACCGGGTTAGAACAAAGAGAACCACCTGAGGATACGGCGAAAGGAGAAGGCACGAAGTCTTTTCACCGTTTGAACCTATTGATTTGTCAGGAAAACCTTAATTAGAACAATTTCCTTGACATTATTCTTTGGCTTAGGTATTAATGCAAAAGATTTTTTGACGAAGGGAGGTGAAACGCGGAGATGAAAAAGAGTGTTATCGCTTTCTTAACCATCATGGTCTTTGTAGCCGGGATGTTAATGTTTAGTATGGCCATGGCGCAACAGGCTCAGCCGGATAAAACAAACATCAACTCAATACAAAAGACTAAGCCGGGTGTCCCATTTGATCACAAGAAACACACGACCGATTATAAGGTCAAGTGCGACAAATGTCACCATGTTTACAAAGACGGCAAGAACGTCTTTAAAGAAGGTGACCCGGTCCAAAAATGCGGCGCCTGCCACACCGACAAGATGGAAGGCAAAAAGCTGAAACTCCAAAACGCCTACCACAAGAATTGCAAAGACTGTCACAAAGAGGCGAATAAGGGCCCCTTCCAGAAATGTGAAGACTGCCACAAGCAATAATCACATCAAGGGTAATTCCGTTTCCTCTGGCTTTGTAACATAGAGCGCCGCCCCTAAATAATATCCCTGGGTGCGGCGCTCTTCTCTTTTTAGAATTTTTATGATAACCGCCTTATCCCTTGTCGCCAAGCAGCTCCCGGACAGCTCCGAGCATCTCTTTCCGTTCCACCGGCTTGGTCAAGATCCTTTGGGCCCCCAGCTTCTGGGCCATTAACAAATAATTTTTAGGTGCGACCTGGCCTCCTCCCGACAGAGCAATAATTTTCACGTTTGAAAACTCTCTTTTTAGCCCCAGGATAGTCTCCAGGCCGTCCTTTTCAGGCATCAGGATGTCGGTGATGACAAGATCGGCCGGGGATTCGCGATAGCATTTGATGGCCTTACCGCCATCTGCGGCTTCGGAAACCTGGTGGCCCTCCCGTTCGAGCATCTGACGAAGCATGTCCCGAATTTGTGTATCGTCGTCCACTATAAGAATATGCGCCATGTTTCATTTCCCCTTATCTTGATCCAGAACCCGTCTGACGGCCTCGGCCAACTTATCCTTGACCACAGGTTTTGTCAAGCACTCCCGAATAGTCTTGTCCATGAGGATTTCATTTGCTGCTTCCGTATCAAATCCCGTGCATAGAATGATCGGGACATCCGGCCTTATCGCCAACAGTTTGCGGGATAACCTGTCCCCTCGCAACTGGGGCATGGTCAAGTCGGTAATAATTAAATCAAACGCTTCGGGCGCAGTGCGAAACATTTCCAGCGCCTCTAAACTATTGGTCAAGGCCGTCACCTGATAACCCAGGGGTTCCAACATCAGTTTGATGACCTTGGCCACCTCCCTCTCATCATCAACCACTAGTATGGACTCTCGGTTGGCTAAATGGGGCGACACCGGTTCAGGTTCATGAACCTTAGCCGGACCCACGGCAATGGGCAAGTAGATCTGAAATGTCGTTCCCTCGTCAACCCGACTGGTCACATCGATGGCCCCGCCGTAACTATGGACTATGCCATGGACCATCGAGAGGCCCAGACCGGTTCCCTCCTCCAAGGCCCTGGTCGTGAAATACGGGTCAAAAATCCTTTCCATAACGTGTGGCTCCATCCCGCACCCGGTATCACTGACGGTAAGCCGGATATATTTCCCTGGGCTGACATTAAGCCTGATCGCCTCTTGATGGGAGTCAAGCTCAATCTCCCGCATGTCCACTTTCAATGTCCCACCATGCCGGGCCATCGCTTGGGAAGCGTTAATACACAGGTTCATAATTACCTGATGGATCTGAGTGGCATCCGCCCTTACCGGTCCACCGATCGGCTCAATATCGGCTTTAATTTCAATAGTTGCCGGTATAGACGCCCGAAGAAGTTTCAGTGATTCGTTGACCAGGGGTTGAAGGGCCAAAGGCTCCAGGAGATGATCGGTTTGCCGGCTAAAGGTTAGGATCTGCCTGACCAGATCCTTGGCCCGATTGGCCGCTTTCAAGATGGCCTCTAAATTGCGGTGGGCCCGGGTTCCCACGGTCACATCGTCCATGGTCATCTCAGAATAACCCATAATCGGGAACAGGATGTTGTTAAAATCATGAGCTATGCCGCCGGCCAGAGTCCCGATAGCTTGAATTTTTTGGGCTTGCCGAATCTGGGCCTCGAGGCGTTTCATTTTATTTTCCTGCTCCAGATTGCACAAGGCATACGAAATATCCGCCACCAGCTCTCCAAACAGTTCCTGTTCCTCGGCGTCAAAGCCGAAACTGCCGGGTAAAGACACGGCCAGGACGCCGTAGACCACTCCACCGTGGTTTAACCGGGAAGTCATGACGCCCCTGGAGCCACACTCTCCAGACAGCAAGCAACCTTTACATTGAGCCTCGTCCGGATAAAAAACCAGGACTCCAGGCCGGCTGAGAGCGAACAAGACACACTCGGGAAACCGCCCCCCCTCCAGACACTCCGTCATAGGAAGACTATCTTTATCAAAACCCGCCTGGACTGCGGCCAGAAGACTTCCCCGATTGTCTGTAAGAACAATCCAGGCAAAACTATAGCCCCGATTCTTAACCAAAACATCACAAGCATCAGCGATCAGTTTGTCCCGGTCTTTTTCCCTGGTGATCAACTGGCTGACGCTGCGCACGGAGCGCAAAATATTATTTAAGTGTTTTATCTTAGCTTCAGATTCCTTACGCTCGGTGATATCGAAGTATGTCCCGACGATTCGGAGGGCCCGGCCATCGGCTTCCCGTTCCACCACCTTGCCCCGGCCCAGAATCCAGCGCCATTCACCGGATTTTGTTTTTAGTCTGAATTCAACTTCATAACTCGATGCGCCGTAGATGCAAGACTCAAGTTTTTGGATCGCCCCCTCCCGATCATCAGGATGAAGTAAAGCGGCCCAGGTGTCATAGGATGGGGGCGCCTCATCGGGTGCGTATCCCAGCATGGTGTAATAACGCGGACTAAAGTAGACTTCACCAGTTTTCGGGTTCCAATCCCATAGCCCATCCCTGGTCGCCTCCAGGGCCAACATAAAGCGCTCTTCGCTGCGGTGCAATGCCTCTTGAGCCTGTTTCTGGTCGGTGATGTTCTGGCCGAGCATCAATGCTCCGGTAATTTCACCAGATTCAGATCTGATCGGGCCGAATGTGATCCGGATGAACAAATCCTTTCCCCAAACCTTGAATGCGTGCTCAACCTCCATCCGCTCGCCCCGTAAAGCCCGCTGATACTGCTCCTCCCACGTTGGAGCCTCTTCTGGGTCAAGGTGTAACGTGGCCCGCATTCCTTCCCGCAATTCTACTCCGGTAATTTCGCGAAAACGACGACTAAAGGTGGCATTGAAATCTCGATAACATAAATCCCGATCCAATGACCAGATGGCCAAAGGAGCACTGTCGATGATGGCATTGAGCCGGGCCTGCTTATCCGCCAGAATCCGTTGGGCCCGCTTTAACTCGGTAATATCACTGGACGCGGACAGAATGCAAGGCTCGCCTTGATAGGTGATGGGTACGGCAAAGACCAGTCTCTCTATGTTCTTCCCGGACCTATCCAGGGAAGTCACCTCATAGTTGCGCACTTCGCCATCATCTTGCAGCCTCCGAACAAAATCATCCCGGTCCTTTGGTTCCCGATACAGGCCCAGCTCTAACGAGGTTTTACCCAAAGCCTCATCGCGGGAGTATCCCGAGATGCGTTCAAAGGCGTCATTTACCTCCAGGTAGCGGCCTTCCTGCAGCGTGGTGATGACTATCATGGCGGGTGTTTGCCGGAATACGGCGGCTAGCCGCTGTTCGGACTCGCGGTAGGCCTCTTCCGCCTTTTTACGGGCTGTAATATCGGATAGGATCCCCACCGATCCGATAACTTGTCCCTGATTATCCCTCCAGGGAAAGGAATGATCGGACAGCCACTTCATTTGGCCGGACCTGGTCTCGATCAAGTAATCCGCAAGATACTCCCCGACCCGGCCCGAAATTCGGTTTTGCATGATCAGATCCACCGGGGCGTCGCCCTCCCCCGGAATATTCACCTTCTTGACCAATCTGGAAAAAGAGAGGGTGTTTATTTCAACCGGAGTGTACCCGGTTAAGGTGGTGATGCCCTGGCTGATATAATCATACGTCATCGAGTCATAGCGCAACTGATAAAGAGCATCGCCGGTGGTGTCGGCCAGAAAACGAAATCTTTCCTCCGTTTCCCGCAACCGCCGTTCGATATCCTTTCGGTATAGGGCTATTTCGATGGCCACCTTAAGTTCTCTCCGCCGGAAGGGTTTGATCAGGTAACCCAGAGGTTCCACCTGTTTGGCCCGGTCTATCAGTTCATCCTCGGAGTAAGCGGTTAGGAATACCACCGGGATATCGAATTTATCCTTCATGATTTCGGCGGCCGCTATCCCATCTAAAGAGCCGGGCATAACAATGTCAAGCAAGACAATGTCCGGCATAAGAACTTCCGCCTGCTTTACCCCCTCAACTCCTGAGAAAGCAGTCCCGACCACATCGTAGCCCAGACGCAGCAACATCTTCTTGTAAATGCCAATGGCGCTGGGGCTGTCATCAACAATCAAAATCCTGGCCATGGGGATCCATTTCTTAACCGCGCAGTCTGCGAAACCGGCGTTTGTCTGCACCTGATTATTCTGTTTTTAAGCTTTGTCCCGACCTGACATTTTTTAGTCCCAATGAGTCGATGATCCGCTCTGCGTCCTCGCTAGGGTCGGCTCCGGTGGATTCAATCTCCAAATCAAGATAACGCTTGGGCAGGCCTATCTTCGTCTCCAGAACTTGGGCCAGATCGGAGGGCAAGGCACCGCCCCGACCGCTCGACTCCAGCTTCTCCAGCAGAGCTTGAACCGCCGTCGCGATGAATACGACATAGCCATTCTTTTTTAACAACGCCAGGTTATTATGGCCGGAGGCCACGCTCAGACCTACGGAGATAACCGCGTCCTGACGGTTCTGAGCCAGAGAGCGGACCCTCTTGTCCAGTCTGCGGCAAAATTCGGTCCAACCCCATTGGGCTACCAGACTCGAAACAGGTGAGTTATTTTCTTGTTCCAGGAGCCGACTGGCATCTATGAACGGCCAACTCAATTTTTGGGACAGGTTCTCACCTATCTGGACGCGTTTGGCGTCACGGTCACCAATCAACCATATTTTCATTTTGTTCCTTTTTTAATACTCGCCCGAATATGGATTGGCCATGTGCTCTAGGGGACATCCCTGACAGCGAGGCTTGGGCCGGCAATAGAGATGACCGGTCTTTACGAACAAGGCATGAAATTCATTAAATAATTCTACATCAGCCGGCAGGTGGTCCATGAACATGTCCCTTATTTCATCGTATCCGTCATCCTCGGAGTAAGCGGTTAGGAATACCACCGGGATATCGAATTTATCCTTCATGATTTCGGCGGCCGCTATCCCATCCAG
>JADFXY010000261.1:0-6716 GCA_015233355.1 Deltaproteobacteria bacterium
TCCAACATCGACACCAAAAGCGGGGCCGGCCTCCCGGATCCGAACGATATGGTCTATCATTTCGGCCCGATTGTGATGAAGCTGTACCGGTATCGACCGGATGGGTCAAAGGAGATGGTTGATATCCCCATCACCATCCTGGGCATAATTGCCGGCAAGCGCGGCCATCAGGTGGAAAGCGGCGGAGAATGGTATCAGGGGTTATTCCTGGCCAAAGACGGGTTCATCATCCGCCGGTATAATGACGTGATCGGCGATGATTCCTGGCACCATTTCCGGATTATCGTCAACTGCCAGGCATTGGAGCTGAGCATCGGCCGCGACGATTTCCGGAATACTTCCAGCGAAGTCTTCCAGGCCATCGACACGACGTTAAGAGACTTCTTTACCGGCATCAAAGAATGGCGGCTCCCGGCTTACGGTTACATCTCCATTGACAAATTGTTCACTATGTTGCGGGGCAAAGATGGGGAGAAGACGGTCTAAATTCGGGCCAGGCCCGCACCAGGGAGCGTTGTACGCCCCCAGGCCGGGTGGTTGGGCAAAATATCCTAAGATCTAGTCCTGACCGAAAATATTGTGGTACGTCTGGCGCATGTCGCGCTTAAGCAACTTACCGGTGGGGGTTTTAGGCAAAGCCGCCACCACGATCACCCGCTTCGGGACTTTGAACCCGGCCAGATGCCGGCGGCAATGGGTGATGATTTCCTCTTCGGTGATCTCCGCACCCTGCTTGGGCACGATGACCGCAGTCACGGCCTCGACCCACTTGGGATGATGGACGCCCACCACCGCCACCTCCTGAACGTGAGGATGCAGGTAAATGGCCTCCTCGACCTCGCGGGAAGGCACATTTTCACCCCCGGTTTTAATCATGTCTTTCTTGCGGTCCACTACGGTGATGTACCGCTCCTCGTCCAGCACACCCAGGTCGCCGGAATGGAACCACCCGCCGACCATGGCCGCTTCCGTTTTATCCGGATCCTTAAAATAAAGAGTCATGGCGTGGGGGCCCCGGCCGCAGATTTCCCCTGGGACAACGGTGGCCGTTATCTCCTGGTTTTGGTCGTCTTCCAGCCTGGATTCCATATGTAACCCGGCCCGGCCGGCCGAACCCAGCTTGCGCAGGGCATCCTCTGCCTTGAGGATAGTGTGTAGCGGGGCCAACTCCGTCTGGCCGTAGCAGTTGTAAATCCTGGCCTTGGGCAGGCGTTGGATCAGCTCCTTGAGGATCTCCACCGGCATGATCGAGGCGCCATAATAGCATTTGTACAAACTCGACAGGTCGTGCCGGTCAAAGTCCGGATGGCGCAGGAGGCCGATCCAGACTGTTGGCGGGGCAAAGAACATGGTCGCCCGATATTTGGCGATGTTGGCCAGGATGCCGCCTAAATCCGGCCCCATCAGGATATTGGTCCCGCCGATCCAGAACACTGGATTCATGAACGCGTCCCGGGCCGCGCAGTGGTAAATGGGCAAGGCGTTGATGTTGACGTCTCCGGCCTCGAACCCGCAGTCAATGATGTTACCTACGTACTGGGCGATCAGGGCCTGGTTGCTGATGATCACGCCCTTGGGTTTGGATTCGGTCCCGGAGGTGTAAGTCATCTGGATCGGGTCCTCGATGCGCAAGACCACGTCCGGTTCCTCCTGGGAATGGCCCTGGCACCAGGAGTCGAAATCCTGAAACCGCTCCGGGGCGGGACGGCCGGCCCCCTGGCTTGACCAGAGCAGGGTCTTGACCGTGGGCATCTGGTCGAGCACATCCGCCACCAGGTCGTACAGCGAGTCCTCCACGATAAACACCTTGGCCTCGGAGTGATTGATGCAGTAGGCGATGTCCGGCCCGCGCAAGAGGTAATTCACGGCCAGATACACCCCGCCCATCTTGGCCGCGCCCATCCAGGTCAGGACATGGTGCTGGGTGTTGTGGGCCAGGATAGCCACCCGGTCATATTTTTTGACCCCGGACTCGATCAGGGCATTGGCCACCTGATTGCACTCGTCGTCCAGTTCGGAGTAGGTCCGGGTCATATCTCCGAAGACCAGGGCGGGCTTATCCGGGAAATGATATCGGGTCCGCCGGAGCATGTCCGCCACCACCCACCGGTTGACCCGGTTGTACCTGGTCATGAGGTAGTCGATGGATTCCCGGTTTAGAGTATTGAACTTGGCTTTATCGTGATCAGTCAACGGGGCTTGCTGGTAGGGCATGCTTCGTCCTTTCTGGCAAAGGTTCTTAAGCGGCTTAATATTTAGAATGACCTAATCGGATAACATACATTTTTTCGGGGCATATTAACGCATCCAGACTCAACCTGTCAATTTAATAGTCTAAAAAAAAGACCGTGGCCCAGGCGGCTCGGGTTGACGGAAGTTGGGGGTCATAGCCGGACAGGCCGTTTAAAGAAGCGTAACGGAGGAGGGGTGAACAAGCATGTCGTCTCCATATTGAATACAAAAACCAAATTTGGATTGAGGTGAATGTTCACCCAAAAAAGTAGCAATAAATTCGATTGACAAACATAAGCACTCCGTAATACATTGTTTAATGTCACTAAGTTAAGATTCTAGGCTTGGTATCCGCATTGCCCAGGGTCAGCGAAACTCCAACCGAGTTGGCAGTTGGCATCAACCAGGTAGACAGGTGGCGTCACCCGAGTTGGCGCTGGATTGAAAAACGATTGTTTTGGCTTAGTTAGGTAAGCTGAGCGGCTGGCACCTTTTTTGCTTTCACCTTGTAGCGATGACAGAACCAATCTCAAATCACATTCTCAATTATGGAGGAAAAAACATGAAAAAATGTATCTTTGTCCTAAGCGTATTTTTATGTGTTTCCGGTCTGTTTTTGCCTGTCTGTCAGGCCGGATCTTCTTGGACTGGTTGCGTAATCGATAACTCGTATCCCAACACCAAGTATAATTACATCGTGGAACAAATGGGAACAGGAACGACAGCCTATGCCACGATTCGGGGCACGGTGGTTAACACCGCGGCCACCCAAGACGCCTTTCCCGGCACGATGGATGGATACATTCAATCTTCAACCAGTGACATTCATTTTACCATCATTTACCGAAACAACTGGGGATCGCGGTTCTACGTTCTGTATCGGGCCGGTGGCGGACTCTCTTGGGCCGTGGACGCCAACGGGAACATCTATGACCAGCCCCACGCTGTTACTATCCAAAATTGCCCGGCCGGCGATGATTCCGGGAATAGGCCGTTGAATGATCTTTTCAACCTCGACCAAGGCAATCGGTAATTCCCGCTCGATGGCCATGGCTAAGTCTATTTTTTTTGGACACCCATACAGACATGGAGATGACCTTTATGCGCAAGAATCCAATAAAATTTTCCGGCTTCCTGGTGGCCGGCGTCACGTTGACATGTTTATTGGCTTTGTCGTGTGTCGCGGCCTATGCCCATCAGCTTCCGGACTCGCGGCCGCCGTTTCCCTGTGAAAAGACATCCAGCGATGCTGGGGGATTGGGCAATGACAAGAACGTCACCGTAGCCGACACCAACGCGACCGGTGAGCTTCCTGACTCGCGGCCGTTGTTTCCCTGTGAACCGATCTACAGCCCTCGCGGGCGGTGGCGCGATAACCGGGACGGCACGGTATTCGACAGGACCACGGGATTGATCTGGCTGCAAGACGCGGGTTGGGGCGGTATGAAGACCTGGCCTGATGCCACTAAGCTGGCGACTCAAGTCAAAGACGGCAATCCGGCCTCCTTGACCGACGGCTCAAAGGCAGGTAAGTGGCGTTTGCCGACCAAAGACGAGCTGATCGCCATTACCACCGGTATTGAGCACATCGGCGATGACGATAATTATGTATTTCATACGTATCTATTCACCGGCGTCTATGAGTCCTACGGCTACTGGTCCAGCACTACCGACGGCTACGGCGACGCGTGGTGCGTCAGCATGGCGTGGGGCGTCGTGTTCTATGCCGGTGACTTGTACACGTACTGGGTTTGGCCGGTACGAGACGGCAAATAGGCGATCAGGTCGTTCGGCTGTTTGATAGCGGGAGCCGGGAGAGGGCGCCGTTACCGTTTATGAGCTATCGCCATCAGGTGCGTTGAACGAAACACGCTCTGGGCGGCATTTGACCTGAACGGCCCTGGGGTCGACCTTCTCCTGCCGGCGAACAATCAAACACAGTTGGAGGCTATCTTTATGCGCAAGAATCAAAGAAGTTTCTGCGGCTTATTTATGGCCGGCTTCATGATGATATTTCTATTAGCTTACCCGTGTGTCGTGGTCTATGCCGGTGAGCTTCCGGACTCTCATCCCTCATGCGTAACATGCAGAGGCTCGCTTAGTCCCCTTGGTCGCTGGTGTGATAATAATAACGGCACGGTGACCGACATGACCACCGGTCTGGTCTGGCTGAAAGACGCCGGTTGGGGCGGCCAGTATCCTTTATGGATCGATAAGGCGGATGGAGTAGACGCCATTTCTCGCGTAGCTCAGGTCAAGGACGGAAATCCGGCTACATTGTCCGATGGCTCTCTCGAAGGTGATTGGACTATGCCTACATTAAAACAGTTGAATATTATAGCGACAGGAACTGAGGCCATCAGTTATTTCGACAGGTATTTTTTTACCCACGTCTTGGGGGCATATTGGTCCGTTACTACCTATACCGACACCCCTAACAGCTACGCCTGGTGGGTCAGTCTGGTCGATGGGGGCCATGGCTATACCTCTGCAACCAATTCCAAGAGCGTTTGGCCGGTTAGGGATGGGCGATAGGCGCGTTGATCATTTCCGGCTTTGGCTTTGGAGGTATGGAGATATCCCTCCTTTGGTCGCGCATGCGGCGGATGCAGGTGATTGGGCTTCGGTATAATTCTTGCCGAAGTGTGCTTTCATAAAAAAGCCAAACAAATTGGGGAGATCACTATGGGCAGAATTCAACGGAGAGTATCAGGCTATTTCGCGGCCTGTTTTGTCATGATATGTTTATTGGGTTTTTCCGACGTCATGTCTTATGCGGATGAGCTTCCGGCGTCGCGCCCGTCATGCATCACCTGTAAGGGGTCGCTTAGCCCTCAAGGCCGGTGGTGCAATAACCACAACGGGACGGTCACCGACATGAGCAACGGCTTGATCTGGTTATCCGATGCCGCCTGGGGTGGTATGTACCCTCTATGGTCAGAAGAACTTAAAGACACTGCATTTGATCGCGTTTCTCAGGTCAAGAATGGAAATCCAGTTTCATTGACCGATGGCTCCGACATCGGTGATTGGGGCCTGCCGACGTCAAAACAGTTGAAATCACTCGTGACCGGGACCGAGGCCATCAGCCTTAGCAACGTGTACTTTTTTGCTGGTGTCATGGATAACGTCTACTGGTCGAGTACCGTGTACGCTCATAATGCAAGCATTGGGTATCACCTAAGCTTCGATGATTGCCTGGTCCACCCGGCCTATAAGTGGACCACATCCTACGTCTGGCCTGTCCGAAGATGAGAATTAAGATATCCGGTTATAGACTTTCGGTTGAGAGAGATATCCTGTTGCCGGGGACATAGGCGGTATCTATTTGATTATTCGGTTCTTTGGCGCGGCGAGATGGTTCCGGCCGGGTCATGGGGGAGGATATCTTTAACCTCGACCAAGGCAACCGGTAGCCCTTGACTTAAGATGATCGGGTCGGAACTCGGTTTCCGCAAAGCAACTAAATAAATTTGGAGGGACCACCATGAATAGGAATACAGGAAGAGTATCGACCTATTTATTGGCCGTTTTTATGATGGGTTGCCTTTTTTGTTATTCGAGCTTCCCGGTCTATGCCGATGAGCTGCCGACCTCGCATCCTTCGTGTGTTGTTTGCAAAGGACAGCTCAGCCCTCAGGGGCGGTGGTGCGATAATAACAACGGCACGGTTACCGACATGACTAATGGACTTGTTTGGCTGAAAGACGCGGCTTGGGGCGGTCAATATCCTCTTGTGCCCGGTAATCGAGGAGCGACAACTGCGGTTGATCGCGTCTCGGAGGTCCACAATGGAAAACCAGCCTCATTAAAAGACGGTTCGCAAGAAGGTGATTGGGGCTTGCCCACCTTGAAACAATTGAAGTCCCTAATAACGGGGACTGAGGCAATCCAATCTTCCAGCCCGCATTTTTTTACCGGCGTCCTGTCGGGCTACTACTGGTCGAGTTCTACGAACGTCCACTATACGGGCTACGCGTGGTTCGTCAGTATGGGCGGCGGCGGCGTCGTCTGCGCCACCGTCAATAAGGACACCGACAACTACGTCTGGCCCGTGCGAGGCGGACAATAGAGCATTTGGTTATTTGATTCTTTGACGCGGCGGAATGCTCTTGGCCGGGTCTGTTGGGCTTACTAAAAGGGAAAGGCCGGGAAAAAACACCGGCCTCGATGATCCCGGCGGGTCTTTGGCCGCCCGAGAAAGTCTGACTAATCAATAAGATGACAGAGGTAAATATGAGCCGGGCTACTTCATATCAAAAAATTTGACCCAGATGACCGCGGCGATTTCCACGTTCTTGGGATTTCCCTGGAAAGGGATCTTCTTGTCATCGGTGTTAACGGACGAAAAACCCCACCAGCCGGCCCGGGGGGCGGCATAGGTGAATACCCCGTTCTTGTCCGCCTTAATAATCTGGGTGACCATATAATCGTTGGGGGCCTTAACCTTTCCATCCTGATTATAAAACTCCACTTCCACCCTG
>JADFXY010000262.1:0-6714 GCA_015233355.1 Deltaproteobacteria bacterium
GATTTCCAGGATTGCTACCACATCCTTCTGGGCTCTTTGCAGTTCACCCTGCGGCTTCCCCTGGACTATGCCTTTCCAGACACCTTCTTTGATGCCTTCCTGGAAGCCCGTCGCAAATATATCCTTGCCAATGTCATAGACTTTATCGAACCGGTCTTCCAGGGCTTCCATGACTTCTTTCCGGGCCTTTTCCAACTCGCCTATCAGCTTGGCCTGGAGGCGGCCCTGCTGGAGGCCCCGTTCGTAACCGGCCTTAAATAGATCTTGGCCAGCGACGGTATCGGCTAAATCAAAATTTAACATGGCCACAACCTCCTCTCTGTCAGGTGAAACACTCCGTAACCGATCAGCTTAAAGGGTGATGCAAGGCCGCCTCAAATTCGTCGATGCTCTTGACCAATATGGCCTGTTCATGCAAGGCATCAAGGAGACTTGGGTCAAACAATTCCTTAACGGCGTCAATGATTTCAACGGGCACGCGGCCGAATCTGATTTCCAGTATTTCGATCACGTACTTCTGGGCGTTTTGCAGCTCACCCAGGTGAATTAGATCCTGACCGGCGACGGTATCGGCTAAGTCAAAGTTTAACATGGCCACAACCTCCTCTCTGGTTAACTGACGAAATCTATTGAGCAAAAACAAGGCCAGAAGATCCACCTGGTCATGAGATTGTTCGTCGGGATAAATCTTCCGGACCAGGTCTCCCCAGGCGTGCGCCCGCCGGCCCAATTCCTCTTTTCCCATGTTCTTTGGACAGGTATAAGGAGCCAGCACCACCAGGCGGGGATCAAAAGTCAGTAGTTGCTCTTCCGTATAATCTTCCAAGACAATCTCTTTAAACCGGCCCCGGAGATGATATTGACCGCTGGTATCTGAAATATCATACGGCAAGGCGGATAAAAAGAAAGACCGCTCGGTAAAGATGATGGCCGGGACAAATGGCGGCACCTTTCCCAGTTGATGGCAGTAGAGGGCCACTCCGGCCGCCACCCGATATCGGATAAGCGGATCATGATACCCCTGAAATTCCATGATAACAGTATCACCGGCTTCTGTCGAGGGAATAGCGACAATATCAGGTGAGACTCTTTTGGCCTTCAGGGTGTCGGCGTGAAAGTGATATTGATCCCCCGCGGCCACTCCCACTAATTTCAGAATAGCTTCACCGGCGGCCTGGACCAGGCGATAAAAAGCTTCGTCGGAACCTCGATTACTTGATGTCGGCATTTCTTATGCCTTCTTCACAATTCGATCAATAAATAACATCCGGCCAAAAAACAAAGCCCCAGGTACATCAGGAGCCGGTCTCGGGTGGTCAGCGCCGGCAGATTGGAGAAAAAAAGCCGGCCCTCATAGCCCCGAAGCACCATGGCTTCATGGGTCCGGAAAGCCTGGTCCATGGATCTGGCCATCACCGTCCCGGCCAGTAAACCGATGGAGGCCATGGCCCGCCGGAAACTGGAATAGCCCAGGCGGATCTTTTGGGCCGCGGCCACATCCGACGTCTGGCCCACCAGCGTGAAGGTATAGCGGTAAACCAGCAGGGCCACCTCCACCCATTCTTCGGGGATGTGGAAAAACCTTAGGGCATGAAAGATCCGGTGGGCCGGAGTAACGGAACTGAGGAGAAGCATGACGCTGACGGCTCCAAGGACCCTAAGGCCGAGCAGGAGGCCTTGGTCTAAGCCTTCGGCATAGGCGACCACCCGCCATTTAAAGATCGTCACGGCCCCCAGAGGCGTATGCCCCACCAGAAGGACATGCAATGCGACTATGACCAAAACTATCGATAACGGAGCGACCAGCCGTCGTAAAATCAGCTTTAACGGAATACGCAGCCCGACCATGACCGCCAGGCAAGACACGGCCGTCACCCCCGGGATAATCATCCGCCGGCTCACCACCACCACCATAATAGCCGCCAGGGCCAGGACCAGTTTCGGTCTCGGATCGATCCGGGTTAAGACATTGTCCCGGGCGGCGAAGATATCTGAGAATAAATCAAACATCTTGCGGGTTGCGGGTTACATGTTGCACGTTACACGTTACAGGTTGCTGGTTGCTGGTTGCTGGTTGCAGGTTACAGGTTACGGGTTGCGAGTTGCGGGTTGCTGGTTGCGGGTTGCGGGTCGAAGGCGGAAAAAGCTCCCGAAAATAGTACCCGCCCACAAATCCGCCCGCTATCCCGGCCAACAAGAAGACGAACAACAACATATCGCCGGTGGGGTTAATGAACGGATCCACCGGGGTCCGCCCCGCCTTTTCGGCAAACGGCTTGATCACCGATTCATCCACCCCGTCCCATTTGGCCTGTTTTTGGAACATGACGCCATATCCGACCACCGCGGCCAGAACCAGAATAGACAGAATAATTCCTAACTTTTTCATTATATTACTCCCTTATCGGTCACGGGGTTATCATCAACCCGCAACTCGCAACCCGCAGCCCGCAACCCGGACCCCGTCAGAAATTCCGGCCGCCGGGTAGATAGAAAGCGATAAGCCCCGGCCGTCATGAATCCTTCCAATATCCCCAAAGGCAACTGGGTGGGCACAAACGCGGCTAACACGGCGAGGTACATGGAGTTGAACGGAGTCTGACCGTGCAAGGCGCCCGTCAGGGTGAAGGCGGTGGCGGCATAGGTGGCCCAGTCGGAGATCAGCCCTGCGGCGAATGCGGCGACCAGAATTCCCGCGCCCAGGCGGCGGGCCAGCCAAAAGGCCCCGTATCCGGTAAACGATCCGACCACGCCCATGGAAAAGATGTTGGCGCCCAGCGTGGTCAAACCACCGTGAGCCAAAAACAGGGCCTGGAGGGTCAAGGCGATGCTGGCTAAGACGACGCTGAGGGTCGGCCCCACGATTAGGGCGGCCAGTCCTGTGCCGCAGGGGTGGGAACAAGTTCCGGCCGTGGGCACGGGAATGGGCATACAGGAGATGACGAAAACCGCGGCCCCGACCAGGCCCATCAAGGCCTTAAGATGAGGTTCGGCTTGATTCCGGGCCCGTAACTGCTTCAAGCCCAGGGCGACAAAGGGCAGACTCACGGCAAACCATAGCCCGGCCCAGGGTAAGGGCAGAATCCCCTCGGAAATGTGCATGGCATAGGCCGGTTCAGCCAAAACAGCCGCAGCCAGGAACAAGCCGAGTCCGGAAAGTATCGTTGTTTTATTCATGTAGCTTTTCGCTCCTCGTTAGTCTTTGTGTACTTTTTCGGCCTCTTCCGGCAACATCGGGACAAAAACACATTGTCCGGGTGGGACCGGGTACTTGTCTTTAGGAGGGAGGATCGTTTCCTTGATGTCGGGGATGGACCGCGATTCTCCGATCCGCTTTTCGACTAAATCCACCAGCGAATCGTCAAACCCCAGATGTCGGCCCAGGACCAATTTTACGGTCGGATATTTTTCGGCTTCGTCCTGCATCATCTCCGGAATATCCAATTTCATATGTAAGCCTTCGTGCAGGAAATAGGGGATGACCAGCACGTCGGTCGCCCCAAGCGCGACGCATTTTTTTAAGGCGTCGGGAAAGTGCGGCCCCAACCGGGACATGTAGCAAATTTCGACCAATTCGTGTACGTATTTCGTCCGCAGACCGATGGCCACCTGTTCCATGTGCTTTCCGGCCTCGGGTACCCGGCTGCCGTGGCCGAGCAGGATAATGGCGGATTTGGAGTTTAGTTCGTTCATTGTTGTCCTCGTTATGACTAAATATTACCCCGGAGTTCATGAATGCACTTCGGAGCGGCTTTATTCACTCAAATAAATCAGTGTGTTTTCCGGTCCTCATCAGACAAAGCTCATGCCCGGCTATCTGATAAATTAAAAGCCAGTCTGGTTCCAGGTGGCATTCTCGACAATCCTTTAAGGTGCCTTTCAATTGATGATCAAGGTATTCAGACGGCAGTCTTTCACCGGCTGATAACAGGGCAATGATGTCTTTCAGTTTGGACATGTCTTTCCCGCGTTTGATCAACATCTTCACGTCTTTTTTGAACCGAATGGCCCGTCTGACAGACCTCATGGTCAAATTCCCAAGTCATCAAATAAATCTTCGATAGTCTCGAAATTTTTTCCTTTTCCTGATCGGATGTCTTCAATGGCTTTGATTGTTTCTTTGTTCGGAATTTGGAGATCGAAGGGCAATCCGCGCTGGGCAATTACCTGTCGATAGAAAAGTTCAAAAGCGCCGGAGACGGATAATCCTAGTTCTTTCAGAATGCTTTCTGCTTGTTCCTTAATCTCCGGGTCGATCAGCACCCTGGCCGTGGCTGTTTTTTTGGTTCCCATTTCTTTATTCCTCCAGATGTTCGATTATAGCATATTATATGCTGTATTCATACTGGAAGTCAAGGCTAAGTTTTTCATCCCTTTTCCGCCACAGCCGATGGCCACCTGTTCCATGTGCTTTCCGGCCTCGGGTACCCGGCTGCCGTGGCCGAGCAGGATAATGGCGGATTTGGAGTTTAGTTCGTTCATTGTTGTCCTCAATAACCGAAGATGTGAGAGAGATTGGCTAGAGTGATTCCTCAATATCATTATCGGAGTATATATCCGGTTCGTCTTTCAGCCAGTCGAAGCTGCCGCCATGCTGAGCCAGTTGAGCCATAAAAATAGACTCACGAATATCAGACAAACGTTTTGGGTCGGCCAGCCACCGGGCTAAGATACGTTCCATCATGATTTCCACGGCTTGTTCGTCTAGCGGAATAGCTGAATTGCTCATAGGGTCTTCTTTGACGTCCTCTTCGTTTATATTTTTTCCAACTCGCGTCTAAGTTCATCAGGCGTTAGATCAATTTCTCTTAGAATTTCCCGGATCAACGGCTTGCCTATATCTCGTCCGGAATGACGCGGTAAGGTGGTTGTTCTGCCATCATAGTGACGATAAAAAACATGACTTCCCTTCTGGCGGACAGGTATAAAACCCAAATTCAAAAGGACCTTAACCATCATTTTGAAATCAACTATGGGGAAGCGGGTCATAGGCCACATCTATTTGTTGGATACCGACAAAATGAGGTAGTTCATCAATATCTCCAGAAAATTCTTCGAGGCAGAGTTCCAGGACTTCTTGGAGATTTCGATTGAGTTCATCGAGCGTGGCCCCCTGGGTATGAGCCCCGGGAATGCCGGGCACGATGCCCACGTAGAGATTAGTCGTGGGGTCCCATTCCACATAAGCCGAAAATGTTTTCATTATTTCATCCCTTTTCCGCCACAGCCAATGAGCACAAGGCATGTAAAACACTCACGGCCAATGGGCTGCCGCCGCGGCGTCCGGACACGGCCACATAGGGGATCCCCAGGGACATGAGTTCGTCCTTGCTCTCCGTGACATGGACAAAGCCCACCGGCATGGCGATGACCAGGGCCGGGCGAATCAACTCCTCGATGATCATCCGGTTCAGCTCCAGCAGAGCCACCGGGGCGTTGCCGAATACGGCGATGGCTCCGTCGAGCCTGGCCCGGGCCTCACGCACGGCAAAGATGGACCGCGGCATACCATGACGCCGGGCTTCTTCCGCCACCACCTGATCCGCCACATGGCAGGAGATGCTGTCCGGACCGTAATCGGGGCACACCTTCCGGAGCCGGGCCAGGGAGATTCCGGCTCGAATCATATTGGAATCCACAAAGATGGGCCGCCCCGCCCGCAAGGCCGTGATCGCCGCCGAAACCGCGTCGGGTGAGAATTTGACTTCATCCATCAGCCCCAAATCAGCGGTGGTGTGGAGCATCCGCCGGACCACCACCCATTCGGCCGGGGAAAACCGGTGCTCCGGTACGGATTGGTCGATGATCTCGAATGACCTGGCTTCGATTTCTTCCCCGGTCATGGGGTTGTCGTAGAAGTCCAGAATCATGGCCCGCCTTAACGTACTGGGTGGAATTTGACATCGTTCCATGGTGTTGGTATCCTATGGTTGATCCCATCGAGGGAATGTTCCAGGTTTATTGGTGATTCGTGATCAGCCGGGACAAAGGTCCCGCGGCGAGTCTATGTTGGGTTTTGGGTTTGCTCTAAGGCCGCGACAAATTCGTCTATGCTTTTGATCAGTAGGGCCTGCCGATGTAAGGTCTTGAGTCGGCTCAAATCAACCAGTTCATTTATAGCGTCGGAGACTTCCGAAGGCACCTGACCGAAGCGGATTTCCAGGATTTCGATCACGACCTCCCGGCCCTTTAGCAGGACTCCTAAGTTAATTAGATCCTGACCGGCGGCCGTATCGGCTAAATCAAAGTTTAACGGGGCCATAATCTCGCCCTCTATTTTGTGCTTTGGGTTTGCTCTAAGGCCGCGACAAACTCCTCAATGCTTTTGACCAGTGCGGCCTGTCGATGTAATGCCTTAAGCCGGGTCAGGTCAAACAGTTCATTAACGGCGTCGGAGATTTCCGGAGGCACTTGACCGAATCGGATTTCCAGGATTTCGATCACGTCCTCCCGGGCATGCTGAACACCCTGCTGAACACCCTGCTGAACACCCTGCTGTAATCCTATGTTAATCAGCTCCTGACCGGCGGTAGTATTGGCTAAATCAAAATTTAACATGGCGGCAACCTCCTTTATGGTCACGTAACGAAATTTATTGATCAAAAATAAGGCCAAAATATCAACCTGGGCGGCGGATTGCTCCGGGGGGTAAATATTTCGGACCAGGTCGCCCCAGTCATGCGCCTTCCGGCTCAATTCAGCTTTGTCCATGTT